>JAKBCG010000055.1 GCA_021808035.1 Pseudomonadota bacterium | reverse complement strand
AGGTCAGCAACATCGCACCGTTGCGCGCCGAAGCTCCGTTGCCGCAACGGGCCGCCTCCAGCACGACGACCTCCGCTGTCGGCAAGACCTGCCGCAGATAGTAGGCGGCCGAGAGTCCGGTGAACCCGCCGCCGATCACGATCACGTCCGCGCGCAGATCGCGGGTGGGTGGCGGGTTGGGAGGCGGCAGTGCGAGCGACCAGTAGCTGCGATTGATCTCGAAACGCGGGGTCTCGGGCAACACGAACGGCGCGACCGCATTCACGACAGCGGCGGTGCCGCCGGCAGCGATCACGCTCGCGCCACCGATCAAGACGCTTCGGCGGGATAGGCGGGGCGACCGATCACCCATGGTTCTCCTCGGCGCGCCAAGTCGCTCGGCGACCACGCTTGCGGACGTCGCCGGATGTTAGCACGCGTCCGCGATGGTTCCGCGATCGCGGCGTATGATGTGCGGATCGCGGTGTCGCCGTGTCAGGAGCGCGAACGATGATGCCCCCTCCCGTTCCGGACGTCGCCGAATGCCAGGATGCCGCGGATATCATCGCCTGCGCACGGCGCGTGCTCACCGTGCAGCAAGAGGCCTGTCGTCGACGACCGGTTCCGTCCGTCGAGAATCGGCGGGCCGCGCTTCGCCGTCTGATCGAGGCGATCGAGCGGCACCAGGACGCGTTGGTCGAGGCGGTGAACGCGGATTTTGGAACGCGGTCCGCGACCGAGTCGCGGTTCGTCGAGGTGCTGGGTCCGATCCTGCAGGCCCGGCACGCGATCGCCCACGTGGGGCGCTGGATGCGAACGCGCCGTCGGCGCACCGAGCGGCTCTTCACCGGAAACTCGGCTTACGTCACTTGCCAGCCGAAAGGCGTGGTGGGAATCATCGGTGCGTGGAATATGCCCGTCTATCTCACTCTCGGCCCGCTGGTTGCGGCGGTGGCGGCTGGAAATCGGGCCATCATCAAGCATTCAGAGCACGCGCCGCACACGTTCCGCGAGCTCGAGAAGCTCCTGGCGGAGGCTTTCCAGCCGGACGAGGTCGCGATCATCGCGGGCGGACCGGCGGTCGGACAGGCGTTCAGTGGTCTCGGGTTCGATCACCTGATCTACACGGGATCGGGTTCGATCGGCAAGGAAGTGATGCGGGCTGCGAGCGGTGCACTCACCCCGGTGACGCTGGAACTCGGCGGAAAATCGCCGGCGATCGTCGGACCGCGTGCGTCGTTGGCGCGGGCTGCGACGCGCATCGCCCATGGCAAGATCTTCAATGCCGGACAAACCTGTGTGGCACCGGACCACGCATGGGTGCGTCGCGCCGCTGCGGACGATTTCTGTGCCGAGATCGTGAGCGCGTTCCGTCGGCTCGCGCCGACCGTTTCCGGCAACCCCGACTACACCAGCCTGGCGGCACCCCAACGCGCGGCGCGGATTCGCGATCTATTGGACGATGCGCGCGCCCTCGGCGCCGACGTGACCAGCTGTCACGTCGACGCCGGATCCGATCGGCAGATTCCCTTGCACGTCGTGCGCCGCTGTACGCCTGCGATGCGCGTCTCGCGGGAGGAAATCTTCGGTCCCATTCTGCCGGTCTACGAGTACGAGGATTTCGGGTCCCTCGTGGATCGGCTGTCGACGCAAGAGCGACCCTTGGCGACGTACGGGTTCGGCTTGACCCGGGCCGAGCGCCGGCTGTTGATCGAGCGTTGCCCTTGCGGCGGCATGACCTTCGACGACTGGGGCTGGCATGTCTTTCAACACGACCTGCCGTTCGGCGGCAGCGGGCACTCCGGATTCGGCAGCTACCACGGTAAGGAGGGCTTCCGCGAGCTGTCGCGCGCGACGCCGGTGCTCCGGGTGCGGCGTTGGTTTCCAGTCACGCTGTTCCATCCGCCTTACGGAAGGACGTTCCAACGGATCGTTCTGCGGCACTATCTCGGAAAAACCGCGGCCTCGGCCCCGAGGGGAGGGCGTCCAGCCGGCCGGTGAGCGGGCTCGCCCTCACGCGAGCGGCTTCTTGGCCTTGAGGTGCGTCGGACGCAGCTCACCACGATCCAGCACCAGCACCAGCTGCCGCCAGTTCGCCACGAAGTGTTCGGCGCGCTCGCGGCCGAGCGTCTCGGTCATCGTTGGGAACCAGGGTCCCGCCAGCGCGTCGAACTCGCGCCGTGCCAAGTCGCGATACCAGTCGCTGCGATCGTCGATGCGCACGTCGACGAACCCGGCCTCGACCAGCGCGGCGTGAGAGTCGCTCGGCGACGCCATGTTGTAGGTAATCCCTTCGAGTCGGAAGTATTCGATCATCTCCGGCGAGTAAGGCCCGTCGCCGCCCCGGAGCCAGTCGCCGACGATGAGATCGCCACCCGGTCGGAGCACTCGGTGCATTTCGCGAAAGATCGCGCGCTTGTCGGGGATCTGCACGATCGAGTCCTTGGAGAAGACCACGTCGAAGCTTTCCGCGGCAAAAGGCAATGGTCCCGGAGTCACTTGCACCGTGTCGATCCGCTCGGCGAGCCCGGCGAGCACCGTTCGCATGCGTGCCTTCGCGACGAGGTCTGGCTCCAGGTCGATACCCGTGACGTGACCCGCGCCATGCCGTTCGACGAGCACGACGTCGACCGCACCGAGTCCGCAGCCGACGTCGAGCACTCGTCGCCCGCGCAGATCAGTGCCCTCGAGGATCCGGGCGATCTCCTCGGGTCCTCCGGGCGACAGGAACCCGTCGCCCCACACGAGTTGCAGAAGCGCTTGGAGGGCTTCGTCGTATTCGCCGACCTCGGCCGGCCGGTCGATCTTGACGGACATGGTTGCTCTCCGTGCGGATAGCGGCTCCGAGGCGAAGTCTAATCGATGTCCATTTGCGGATTGAGCAAATACTTGCCGTTCGTCGCACGCTGCGCGTAGATCGCGATCTCATCGACTCTCAGGGCGTCGGCCAGCGAGATCTCCTTCGTGTAACGACTCGCAAACGTCGTCAACAGTCCGTCGATCACGCGGCGCTGCATGCGTGCGATCGTGTCGGGGCCGGCCGTCTGCATGAACTGCGGCAACAGCCAACCGGCGACACTCCAGCGGGCACCATAGTTGCGCCGCAAGATCGTCGGGCTCGTATCGAGTGCACCGTAAATATAGAGCTGCTTGGGCGTCGATGTGCCGTAGAGGGAGTAACCGACCGATTTGCGCGCCAGTACCGCTTCCATGGCTGCGAGGATGCGATCGGCGAGAGTACCGCCACCGACGGCGTCGAACGCGACCGTCGCTTTCGTCGCTTCGATCGCCGCGACGAGGTCTCGTTCGAACGATGGCCCCGCGGAATTGCACACGTAGCGTGCGCCATGTCCGCGCAGGAGACGCTCTTGGTCATCGTTCCGCACCACGTTGACGAGTCCCAGCCCATCCTCGATGCAGACCCGGTTCAGCATTTGTCCAAGATTCGACGCCGCCGCCGTATGCACGAGCGCCGTGTGTCCCTGGATCCGCGTCGTCTCCACGATGCCGAGGACCGTCATCGGATTGACGAAACAGGACGCACCCTGGGCCGGCGTCACGTTCGCGGGAAGCGACACGCATTGGGCGACGGGGACGCAGCGGAACTGTGCGTACATCTCACCCGCGAAGGTCGCGACGGTCCGGCCGAGCATCGCCTGGGCCGCGCCGGACGTTCCGGCGGCGACGACTTCGCCGGCGCCCTCGTTGCCGGCGCCCATCGGTTGGTTCACCCGGGCCGCGAGCGCCTCGACGATCGTTCGCGGGACCGTCGCGGTCACCACGGGGCGTTCGGCGGTTCCGGACTGCCGCAGACTGCCGAGATCCGCCGCTGCGAACAGCTGACCCAAGTCGGACGGGTTGATCGGTGCGGCCTGGACACGGATCACGACATCGTCCGGCCCGGGCCGTGGAATCGGCTCCTCGACGAGGGATAACTCGAGTTGACCGTTCGGCGTCAGCAGCGAGCGGATTCGCAGAGTTTGCTTGGGTATCATGCCGATGGTCTCTCCCGCACGACGACTTGTCGCTGCGTACCGAGTCCGTCGATCCCCAGCTCGACGACGTCGCCGACCTGGAGATATCGCGGCGGGTGTCGACCGAGCCCGACGCCGGCCGGAGTGCCGGTCGTCACGACGTCGCCCGGCTGCAGGCTCATGAACTGGCTCAGATAGGACAGCAGGAACGCGGGCCGGAAGATCATCTGACTCGTCGATCCGTCCTGCATGCGCTCGCCGTTCACCGTCAACCACATCCGCAGCGAATCGGGATCGCGGACCTCGTCCGCGGTCACGAGCCAGGGGCCGATCGGGCCGAACGAGTCGCACCCTTTGCCCTTGTCCCATTGGCCGCCGCGCTCGAGCTGGAACTCCCGCTCCGAGACGTCGTTGCAGATGCAATAGCCGGCGATCTTCGCGGCGGCGTCGGCCTCGTCGACGTAACGGCATTCCTCGCCGACGACGAAGGCGAGTTCGACCTCCCAGTCGAGCTTGCGGGAATTGCGCGGCATGATGATCGGATCGTCCGGTCCGTTGACGGCGCTCGTGGCCTTCATGAAGACGATCGGCTCCGCAGGAATCGGCGCGCCGGTTTCCGCGGCGTGATCGCGGAAATTCAGACCGATGCAAATGAACTTGCCCGGCCTGGCGACGCATGGACCGAAGCGATCCACCGAGTCGACCCGCTTCAGGCTCGCGACATCGAGATCGCGGAGCCGCGCGAGGCTCGCGTGCGACAGCGAGGACCCATCGACATCGTCGAGCACCGGCGATAGGTCGCGAACCGTGCCCCGCGCGTCGATCAATCCCGGACGCTCTGCGCCCGGACGCCCATAACGAACCAGCTTCATCGATGTTGCCCCCGTGTCCTCAATTGGCCCAACCGCCGTCGATGATGTGGCACTGGCCGGTCGTGAAGCCCGCCTCATCCGATGCCAGGTACGCTGCGAGCGACGCCACCTCGTCGGGGCGACCGAGCCGGCCCATCGGCTGACGCGCGACGAACGCAGCCAGCGCCTGGTCGTAATTCCCGGTCGCGTGGAGTCGTTGGTGCAGCGAGGGAGTCTCGACCGTGCCGGGGCAAATCGCGTTGCAGCGGATCCCCTGAGTCACGAAATCGGCCGCAACCGACTTCGTCAGGCCGACGATCGCGGCTTTCGTGGTGCCGTAGACGCAGCGGTTCGGCACACCGCGCGGCGCACCCGCGACGCTCGAGACATTGATGATCGATCCTGCAGCGCGGTCCAGCATTCCCGGCAGGATCGCGCGGATCATCCGGACCATCGACATGACGTTGAGTTCGAAGGAAAAACGCCAGTCTTCTGCGGAGCAGTCGAGGATCGTGCCGTTCGCGACGAAGCCCGCGCAATTGAACAGTACGTCGATCGCGCCGGCCCGTCCGACGATGGACGCAATTGCCGCGGGGTCAGTGACGTCCAGTGCGGCGACGTGGCAGCCGTGGAGTCCCTCGAGCAACGCCGGGTCGAGATCCGTCGCCCAGACCTTGGCCCCTTCGCGGGCGAAACGCTCCGCGGTCGCACGGCCGATGCCTTGCCCCGCCGCGGTCACCAGCGCCGTCTTCCCCGCGAGACGGCCCGATCCTTCATGACCCGATGGTTTCAGCATCGCTCGAAGACCTCCTGAATGAGTCGCGTGTCGTTCGTCGCCGTGAGGGCGAGCTGCAACAGCACGCGGGATTTTGCGGGATTCAGATCGCGAGCCGCGACGAATCCGTGATGGTCGTCGTCGACTTCGCCATTGCGAAGCACCATCGACCGCGGCACCCGCGAGCTGCGCACCACCGTGACGCCATGCGCAGCGGCGTCGGTGAGCCGAGCGATCGCGCGACCGCTCATGTTGCCGGAGCCGACGCCGGCGATCACGAGTCCGCGCGCGCCAGCGGCGACCGCCGCGTCGATCAAGTCGGCGTTCATTCCGGCGTGTGCGATCAAGACGTCCACTCGCGGGAGCCGCTCGACTCCCGAGATCGAGAAATGCGCCGCGCGGACCGGCGGCGCCCGCTCGAGCCAGTGCACGCGACCGGTTTGCACGACACCGACGAGCCCTCCGAGCAGGCTCGAGAACGCACTCGCACCCATCGTGCTGGTTTTGGTCGCGTATCGTGGCCGGTGAATCTCTCCGTCCATGCACAGCAGCGTGCCACGGCCCGGCGCCCCTGGATCGCGCGCGACCGCGACGCCGTTGTACAAGTTCCCGGGCCCGTCGGCGCTGATGGCCGTCGCCGGGCGCATCGCGCCGACCATAACCATCGGCTTCGCGCTCGCGGTCACGAGACTCAGAAAATACGCGGTTTCCTCCAGCGTGTCGGTGCCATGGGTGATCAGCAGGGCGTCGATCACGGCGTCGTCCGCGAGATCGTTGACTCGTCGCGCGAGCGCGAGCCAGATGGCATCGTCCATGTCTTGGCTGCCGATGTTCACCACCTGCTCGCAGGACAGATGCGCCAGCTCGCCGAGTCCGGGAACGGCCGTCAGCAAGGTCTCGATCGGGTATACCCCGGGGCTGTAGCCGGTGTGCCGCGGATCCGGCTGGGCGCCCGCGATCGTGCCACCGGTCCCGAGCAGGTGAACGCGACGCATCATCCGAGTTCGTGAGCCGGAGGGATCATGCGCCGAGTGCCCAAGGGAAGTGCCAAGGCTGGGCGAGCTCGAGGAGTCGCGCCAGCCGGAGCGCCACGTCGTCGCGATGTCGCCGTACCGTGATCTGCAGACCCACCGGCAGGTCACGCTTCGTGAGTCCGGCGGGCACCGAGATCGATGGGTTCCACGCGACGTTCGCGATCAAGCCGAACGGCTCCGGACCGGAGTGGCTCGCGTCCCGGCGGTCGATGATCTCCGGCATCATCGCGTCGGCCGGGTATGGCTCGCAGGCCACCGCCGGGGTCAGGAGGACATCGACATCGAGAAAGAGCATCGCCATCTCTCTCTCCAGTTGCCGGACCGTGCGCCAGGACGCCGCCACCTCGGCCGGTCCGATGTCCTTGCCCTTCTCGAGCCAGTATTGGAGTTGTGCGCCGAGCGCGTCGAAGCGGCCCGGCAGGAGGCCGCTCAGCGTCATGTCGTCGCGCGCCTTCGAGATCATGATGATGCCCAGCGCATCGCGCGCGTTCACGAGCCGCAAGTCGCGCTCGATCCAGCGCAATCCGCCCGCGGTGACGAGCGTTCGTGCCGCCTGGTGCGCGAGTTCGGCCACCTCCGGCTCGACGACGGCATAGCCGAGGTCCGGCGACCAGACCGCTCGCAAGCCGGCGACGTCGAGGGTTTCGATGATCCTCTCATGGCACACGCCGCTTGCGGGGAGCGACTGACGGTCCCGATCATCCGGTCCGGCGACCACGTCCAGGTAACGCGCGGTATCGGCGACGCTTCGCGTGAGCGCGCCGTGGGTCGCCCAATTGGCGAATCCGTCGCTCCGGGGAATGCGTCCGTGGCTCGGCTTCAGCCCCACGAGACCCGTGAACGAAGCCGGCTCCCGGGTGGAACCCGATGCATCCGTGGCCGTCGCGAACGGCACGATCCCGGCGGCAACGGCCGCCGACGAGCCGCCGCTGCTGCCCCCCGGCGTGAGCCGCAGGTTCCAGGGATTGCGCGTGACGCCCCAGAGCCGGTTGTACGTGCTGGAATCGACGCCGAACTCGCAGACATTGGTCTTGCCGATCGCGACCGCGCCGGCCGCCCGCAGGCGCTCGACGTGAACCGAGTCCTCGGTCGCCGGTGGCGCATCCTTCAGGAGCAGTGACCCCTGGGTCGTCGGCAGGCCCGCAATGTCCTCGATGTCCTTGACGGCGAACGGGACGCCGGCGAGCGCTCCCGGATCCTCTCCGCGCCGGATGCGTCGATCGATCGCGGCCGCTTCCTCGCGCGCGAGATCCGTGCGGGAGAGCACGCAGGCGTTCACCTGGGGATCGGCGCTCGCGAGCGTTTGCAGGCATTCCTCCAGGACGTCGGACGCGCGCAGTTCCCGACGCCGGATCGAATCGGCGATCTCGATCACGCCGCGCATGCGAACCTTGCCGGCGATCATGGCGTAGAGCGCGCGTCATCGCGCGCGCATCGGCGAATGGCATTCAACATGGACCCGGTTCCTCGTGAAATCGTCGATGCGTCACGTTCCGCCGATGCGGGGCGCCGCCGCCGCGCTCGTGGCGCGGCTCGGCGGCGGCTGCCGAATCGCGTTCCCGATGAGTTCCTGAAGCCCGCGCGAGATCCCTGGCGTCGCGAGGATCCTCGCGAATTCCGCCTGCATCAGTTGCTGGCGCGCCTCATCGAAGCGGCGCCATTGCATCGCTTGCGGCACGAGCCAGTGTACGCTCTCAGGCTTGAGGCGATCCGCCATCAACAGGACATCCGCAAACAGTCGATAGCCGCTGCCTCCCGGTTCGTGGAACTGGACGTAGTTGCGCCGGCAGAACCCGCCGATCAGCGCATACCCCTTCGCGGGATTCGTCACGTCGAAGGCCGGATGAGCGAGCAGGTCACGTACGCGCTCGACGGTTCCGGGCAAGCGTGAGATCGCCTGGACGTGGAACCATTTGACGACGATCAAGCCGTTCCGGCCCCAGCGCTCGTAGAACCGCTCGAACGTCGCGGGCCGTTGGGGGCAGTCGACGTCGGCCAGGATCGACAGCGCCGCGAGGCGGTCGGTCACGTTCCGGCCGTCGTGCACTTGAGCGACGATCCGGTCGAGGTCGGCGGAGTCGCCGGTCGCGCCGAGATAGGCAAGGCACAGGTTGCGCAGGCGCCGCCTGGCGATCGGCTCGGCCCGCGCCTCGTAAGGTTCATCCGTCGTGAGCCGCTCGTAGTGCTCGAGCCAACGGCCACGGAGCGATCTCGCGAGCGCCTGAATCACGAACCGTCGCGCGGCGACGATCGAGTCCAAGTCGATCGGCGGCGTGATCGCGGCCCCCAGGGTGTTTTCCTCCGGCACCTGCAGCAGCAGAGCGGCGATCCCGGGATCGCGCTCGCGCGCCAGAATCTCGGCGTACGCATCGTGGAGCGTGGGGTCGAGTCGCGGCGGGCGCAGGGCCCGAAGGTCGTCGGCCGCGTGCAGGATCGCGCGAATCACGAGGGACTGGGCGTTGTCCCACCGACTCACCGGATCGATGTCGTGAATCGCGAGAAACGCCTCGTCAGCCGCGCTGCGGGCGAACGACACCCGGACCGGGGCGGTGAAATCCCGCAGCACCGAGAGCACGGGCGCGTGAGGTACGCCGACGAACTCGAAATCCTCGGTCGCGTGCCGGATCTCGAGCAGCCGCGTGCGCTCGCCGGCGGGATTCGATTCGTGCCGCAGTCGTGGAAACAGGGATCGCCCCTCGCGGTCGAGCAGGCCGACCGCGACCGGAATGTGCATCGGCTCCTTGCGTGGCTGGCCGGGCGTCGCGGGGCACGACTGGCGGAAGCGCAACCGGTACGTCTGGGTCACGGCGTCGTACTGCTCGTCGATCTCGACCAGCGGCGTGCCCGCCTGGTGATACCAGAGACGGAACTGGGTCAGGTCGCGTTGCGATGCGTCCTCGATCGCGCGCACGAAGTCCTCGGTGGTTGCGGCGCGACCGTCGTGACGCGCGAGGTAGAGCGCGACGCCGCGCCGGTAGGCCGGCGCACCGACGATGATACGCAGCATCCGGATCAATTCCGCGCCCTTGTCGTAGACCGTCGAGGTGTAGAGGTTCGCGACCTCGACGTAGAATTCCGGCTTCACCGGGTGCGCCGCCGGCCCGGCATCCTCGGGGAACTGATCGAAGCGGATGTGGCGCACGGCCTCGATGCGTTTCTCGGCGGCGGCCGACATCGCGCAAGAGAACTCCTGATCACGAAACCTCGTCAGGCCCTCCTTCAGGCTCAATTGGAACCAATCGCGGCAGGTCACGCGGTTGCCGGTCCAGTTGTGAAAATATTCGTGACCCACGATGCGCTCGATCAACATGTAGTCGTCGTCGGTGGCGACCTCCGGATCGGCGACGATCGTCTGGGCGGCGAAGACGTTCAGCCCCTTGTTCTCCTGCGCACCCACGTGACCGTCGAGCGCGACGACGTGATACGCCTCCAGGTCGTATTCGAGGCCGTACTCCTCCTCGTCCCAGCGCATCGCGCGCTTGAGGGATTCCATCGCGTGTCGGCACGACGCGATCTGGTCGCGGTTCGCGTAGATCTCGAGCGCCACGGATCGACCGGACCGTGTGACGAAGCGGTCCTCGACCTTCGCGACGTCGCCCCCGACGAGCGCGAACAGGTAGCACGGCTTGGGATAGGGGTCGTGCCAACGCACCCAGTGCCGTCCGTCGTCGTCCGCGCCGTCCGCGATCCGGTTGCCGTTCGACAGCAGCACGGGGTAGCGGGCGCGATCCGCTCGCAGCGTGACCGTATAGACCGACAATACGTCGGGCCGATCCGGGAAGTACGTGATCCGGCGAAAGCCTTCCGGCTCGCAATGGGTCGCGATCACTCCGCCGCCGGCCACGAACATCCCGAGCCCACTGTGGTTGGCGCGGGGCTGTATCGTCGATTCGATGCGCACCACGCATTGCTCCGGGACCTGCAATGCGAGGGTGGTCGGCGAGAGGTCTTGTTCCGACGCGGGGATCTCCCGACCGTCGACCCATACGCCCGAGATCCGCTGGTCGCGGCCGTCGAGGACCAGCGGTACCGCCGCGAGAGGCCCGGCCGGATTGCGTCGCACCTGCAGCGTCGAGGCGACCCGGGTTTGCTCGCCGTCGAGATCGATCACGAGGTCCACCGTGTCGATCAACCAGGCGGGCGCCCGGTAATCGGCGAGCCGGGTCGGCGTCGGCCCAATGTGGACCGTGGTCATGCGGGCGGCACCGTCGCGGCCATCGGTCCCGTCGCCCTGGCTAAGCCGGCACGATGGGCGCGCTGCGCGATGCGCCGTCGCACGATCT
>JAKBCG010000054.1 GCA_021808035.1 Pseudomonadota bacterium | reverse complement strand
GATCCCGTTCGGGCCCTATCTCAGCGTCGCGGGCTGGCTCGCGATGCTCTACGGCCCCGGGATAGTCGGCGACTACCTGCGGGTCGCCGGGCTCGGCCACTGAAGCGATGACCTTGCTGCGGGTCGGGCTCACCGGCGGCATCGCGAGCGGCAAGACGACCGCGGCGCGCCGCTTCGCGGAGCTCGGCGCGACCGTGATCGACGCCGACGAGGTCGCCCGCGCGCTGGTCGAGCCGGGCATGCCGGCGCTCACCGAGATCCTCGCCCGCTTCGGCGACGGGGTCCAGGGCGCCGATCGGCGCCTCGACCGACGAATCTTGCGCGAGCGGGTGTTCCGCGATCCCGATGCACGGCGCGATCTCGAGGCCATCCTGCACCCCCGGATCCGCGCCGAGATGGCCGCCCGGGTGGCCGCCGCCACCGGGCCCTACGTGATCCTGGTGATCCCGTTGCTGGTCGAAGGGGGGCGGCGGGACGATCTCGACCGGATCCTGGTCGTCGACGTCGCCGAGGAGACCCAGCGGCGCCGCCTGCTCGAGCGCGACCGGGTATCCCCGGAGATCGCGGATGCGATGCTCGCCGCGCAGGCGCGGCGCGCCGAACGGCTCGCGCGCGCGGACGACGTGCTCTCGAACGAGGATGGCCTCGAGGCGCTGCGCGCGGGGGTCGATGCCCTGCATCGGCGCTATCTCGCGCTCGCCGCGGCGCACCCTTCGCCCCGGTCGCCCGGGCCCGACGGACCGCAGGACCGCTAGCCGAGGTTTACCCTGAGCCTCGGTCTGGATCAGAATAGCGGGATGAACTCGCACCCGGACCCCATGGCCGAATCCGCTCCCGAGCCGGCGCCGGTGATCTATGAGCAGCCGCTGAACGAACGGATGCGTACGTTTCTGCGGCTCGACTTCCTGTACACCCAGGCGATCTATCACAGCGAGTCGCCGAGCCCCTGGGGCACGCGGTCCGCGGTCGCGAGCCTGCTCGAGATCCTCGCGATCACCGCGCGCGGCGATGCCCGCAGCGACGTGTTGAAGGAGCTCGAGCGGCACATCAACGTATTGAAGGACTACCAGTCGAAGAGCGGCGTCGATCCCGGGCGGCTGAAGGCGCTGACCTCGAACCTGCTGCGGCTGCGCAACGACCTGTCGGCGGTGGGCGGGAATTTCATGGCGCCGCTGCGCGACTCGGAGTTCCTGAGCGCGATCAAGCACCGCAGCGCGATCCCCGGCGGAACCTGCGATTTCGACCTGCCGGATTATTCGCACTGGCTGAGCCGTGCGCCGGAGGAACGCGCGACCGAGTTCGGACAGTGGCTCGCGATGATCCGGCCGCTGTGCGACAGCATCGCCGAGATCCTGTGGCTCACGCGGCAGAACGCGCGCAGCAAACCAGAAACCGCGATCGGCGGCGTGTTCCAGTTGCCGCTGGATCGCGAGACGCCGTGCCAGTTGGTGCGCATCACGCTGCCCGGCGAGATCGGCCTATTTCCGGAGATCAGCGGCAATCAGCACCGCTGCACGGTGCGGTTCCTGAGCTGGAGCGACGCCGCGCACCGGCCGGTGCACGTCGAGACCGACGTGCCGTTCCTGCTGACCTGCTGCCTGTAACCGCGAGCGGCGCCTCGGATGATCCCGCGCGTCGAGTGTCCGACCTGCCATCGCCAGGTCGAGTGGTCGGCGGCCAATCCGTTCCGGCCGTTCTGCAGCGAGCGCTGCCGGCTCGTCGATCTCGGCGCGTGGGTGAGCGGCGCGCGCGCGATCCCCGACGAGTCACCGCCCGAGCTCACGCACCCCGAGGACGACGCGGCACCGTCGGACCGCTGACGGCGCGAGGCAGCGCGTTCACCCCGCTGGCACCCTGCATGCGCGCGCGCGCGAGCGCGAGGCCGCGCGCATAGACCGGGATCGCGACCGCATCGCAGAGCGCGCGCAGGCTGCGCGGCGCCAGTGGACCGTCGAGCACGATGAAATCCGCGCCGCCGGCCGCCGCCTGCCGGGCCGCGCGCGCATCCTGACAGGCCGCACCGCGCAGGCGCGCGCTGCGCGGGCCCGGCCACCAATCGATCCGGTAGCGCGCGGTCCGCGCCACCGCGATCCGCGGTGGCAGTCGCAGCGCGGTGACGACCGGGCGATCCGCCGGCAACAGCCCCTCGGTCGCGAGCGCGTCGACCGCGCACCAGCGCAGCGCCTGGCCGTCGCGGCCTTCGGGCTCACCGTGGTAGCGCGTGACTACCCACACATCGAGCAGCACGGCGCGGTCGGGATAACGATGCGCGATCCGGATCAGCGGATGGGCGGCGACGCCGTCGATCCCGAGCTCCTCGTCGAGCTCGCGCCGCAATCCCGCGAGACGGTCCTCCCCCGGCTGAAGCTTCCCGCCCGGAAATTCCCAGCCGCCCGCGAGATGTTTGCCCGCCGGACGTTCGGCGAGCAGCACCCGGCCGCGTCGATCCCGCAGCACGCCCGCGACGACGTGCAGGTAGCCGGCTGGCGCTGCCTCGTTCAGCCGTTCGCCTGTTGCAGGGCGCCGTGGCAATGTTTGTATTTACGCCCCGATCCGCACGGGCAGGGGTCGTTGCGTCCGACCTTCGGCATCGCGCGCACGAACGGGACCGCCGGTGCGGCCGCGCCCGGGTCGCCGCCGCCGAGATCCCCGCCGGCGCCCGGATCCGCGCCGAGTCCCGCCTGGATCGGCGAGACCGCCTCGGCGTGCTGCAGCTGCAACGCGCGCGCGAGCCGCCGCTGCCGCTCCGCCTCCTCGCGCTCGATCTCTTCCTGGCTGCGCACCTGGATCTTCGACACCGCCGTGACCGTGTCGAACTTGATGCGATCGAGCATCCCGGAGAACAGGTCGAACGCCTCGCGCTTGTACTCCTGCTTCGGATCCTTCTGCGCATAGCCGCGCAGGTAGATCCCCTGGCGCATGTAGTCCATCGCCGCGAGGTGCTCGCGCCAGTGCTGATCGAGCGTGCGCAGCATGATCTCCTTCTCGATGTAGCGCATCACGTCGACGCCGACGTTGTCGACCTTCTCCTGGTACGCGCTGGACAGCGCATCCACGATCTTCTTCTTCAGCGACGCGCCGTCGCCGGACGCCTCCGCGTCGAGCCAGTCACCGATCGGCAGCCGCGGTCCGAAGTCGCGCTCGATCGCCGCGACCAGGCCGGCGACGTCCCACTGATCCTCGGGCGCGGCCGGCGGCACGTACTCGTCGACCAGCGTGTCGACGACCTCCTCGCGCAGGCCGACGATCGCCTCGGCGACGTTCTCCGCGGCCATGAGCTCGGTGCGCCGCTGGTAGATCACGCGGCGCTGGTCGTTCGCGACGTCGTCGTACTCCAGGAGCTGCTTGCGGGCGTCGAAGTTGTGCTGCTCGACCCGGCGCTGCGCCTTCTCGATCTGGCGCGTGAGCATCCCGCTCTCGATCGCCTCGCCGGGCTTCATCCCGACCCGCGTCATCAGCGCCTTCATCCGGGTTGGATCGCCGAAGATGCGCATCAGATTGTCTTCGAGCGACAGGTAGAAGCGGCTCGACCCGGGATCGCCCTGCCGCCCCGACCGGCCGCGCAGCTGGTTGTCGATGCGCCGCGACTCGTGCCGTTCGGTGCCGATGATGTGCAGGCCGCCCGCGGCGAGCACCTGCTCGTGGCGCTGCCGCCAGGCCTCGTGGATCCGCTGCCGCTCGGCCTCGGACGCGTCCTTGATCGCGTCGAGCTCCATCTGCATGCTGCCGCCGAGCACGATGTCGGTGCCGCGGCCCGCCATGTTCGTCGCGATCGTGATCGCGCCGGGACGGCCCGCCTCGGCGACGATGTGCGCCTCGCGCTCGTGCTGCTTCGCGTTCAGCACCTGGTGCGGGATCTTCTGGGCGACCAGGAGCTTCGACAGCCGTTCCGAGGCCTCGATCGAGGTCGTGCCGACGAGCACCGGCTGACCGCGCTTCACGCAGTCCTGGATGTCCTCGAAGATCGCGTTGAACTTGTCGTGCTCGGTGAGGAACACGAGGTCCGAGCGGTCCTTGCGGATCATCGGCTTGTGGGTCGGGATCACCGCGACCTCGAGGCCGTAGATCTCCTGGAACTCGTAGGCCTCGGTGTCCGCGGTGCCGGTCATCCCGGAGAGCTTCGAGTACAGGCGGAAGTAGTTCTGGAAGGTGATCGAGGCGACCGTCTGGTTCTCCTCGCGCACCTGCACGCCTTCCTTCGCCTCGACCGCCTGGTGCAGACCGTCGGACCAGCGCCGCCCCGGCATCGTCCGGCCGGTGAACTCGTCGACGATGATGACCTCGCCGCCGCGCACGATGTAGTCCACGTCGCGCTTGTAGATCGCGTGCGCGCGCAGCGCCGCGTTCAGGTGGTGCATCAGGCGGATGTTGGTCGCGTCGTACAGGCTCTCGCCTTCGCGCAGCAGCCCGCTCGCGGCGAACAGCTCCTCGATGCGCTCGTGACCCATCTCCGTCAAGGTCGCCTGCTTCTGCTTCTCGTCGACCCAGAAGTCGCCGTCGATCGCGAGCCCGTAGCGCTCCTCCGCGCTCGGCGGTCGCGCGACGATCCCGGTCCCGGCCGCACCCTCGCCGGGGAATTCCACCTTGACCTCGCGCACGCGACGCTCGCGCCAGACCTCGAGCGTCGCCTTCTGTCCGGCCTTCCCGCCGCGCAGCGCCGTGGAGAGCTCGTCGACGCTCGCGACGTTGCCGCCGTTCACCGCGAGGATCACGTCGCCCGGGCGCAGGTCGCCCCGCAGGCGCTTCGCGTCGACGCTCTCGACGAGGAGTCCGCGCACGACCGCCTCTTCGAGCGGCGACGCGCACAGCTTCGGCACCAGCGCGTTGATCTTCAGGTAGAGCTCGGTGCTCTCCTCCGCGGGCCCGGAGATGATCAACGGCGTGCGCGCCTCGTCGATCAGGATCGAGTCCACCTCGTCGACGATCGCGAAGTTCAGCTTGCGCTGCACGCGCTCGTCGAGCCGGAACGCGAGGTTGTCGCGCAGATAGTCGAAGCCGAACTCGTTGTTGGTGCCGTAGGTGATGTCGCAGGCGTAGGCGGCGCGCTTCTCCTCCTGGCTCTGCGCGTTCTTGATCACGCCGACCTCGAGACCGAGGAAGCGGTACACCGGCGCCATCCAGTCCGAGTCGCGCTGCGCCAGGTATTCGTTGACGGTGACGACGTGCACGCCCTCGCCGCTGAGCGCGTTGAGGACCGCCGGGAGCGTCGCCATCAGCGTCTTGCCCTCGCCGGTGCGCATTTCCGCGATCTTGCCGGCGTTCAGGACCAGGCCGCCGATCAGCTGCACGTCGAAATGGCGCATCCCGAGCTTGCGGCGCGAGGCCTCGCGCACCAGCGCGAACGCCTCCGGCGCGAGTTCGTCGAGCGTCGCCCCGCCCGCGCAGCGCGCCTTCAGCTCGCGGATCTTCTCCGGAAACTGCTCGTCGCGCAGCTCCCGCACCTCGGCCTCCAGGGCGTTGACCGCGGCGACGGTGCGACCGAGCTCCTTGATCAGCCGCTGGTTACGGCTGCCGAAAACTTGCGTCAGAAACTTCAACACGCGCTGAAATCCCTCGAAAAAAGATCGTCATTGTACGGGATTGAGACCGGCGGGACGCGAAAAAGGTTTCGCGCCGGCGCGACACCGCCGCCCGCCGGATCGGACGGTCAGCGCTCGCCGCCGACGTAGGGCAGCGGGTTGACCTCGGTGCCGTTCTTCAGTACCTCGAAATGCAGGTGCGGACCGGTCGAGCGCCCGGTCGAGCCCACCAGCGCGATCACCTGCCCCTTGTGGACCAGCTCCCCGACCGTCACCAGCAGTTTCTCGTCGTGACAGTAACGGGTCGCGAGCCCGTTGCCATGGTCGATCTGCACCATGTTGCCGTAGCCAGACATCGGCCCCGCCCAGGTCACCAGGCCCGCGGCGACCGCCTTGACGCGGGTGCCCGCCGGTGCGGCGATGTCGAGCCCCTTGTGAAACTCGGTGAAGCCGGTGAACGGATCCGGCCGGTCGCCGTAATACGAGGAAATCCAGCCGTCTCGCACCGGGCTGCCTTCGGGGACGACCTGCTTCGTCAGCTCTCGGGTCAGTATCAGGTTCTCGAGCACACCGAGCTGCTGCTCGCGGCTCGCGAGCTCCCCCTGCACGCGATCGATCATGGCGTCGAGGCTCGGCACTTGCGCCGGCACGCCCGGCGAGTCGCCGCTCCCTCCCTGCGGAGGCGGCTGGCCGAAGTCGAATTCCCGGCCATCCAGGTTCGCCATGTGCACGAGGCGGGTGCCGAGCGCGTCCAGACGGATCACGCTCGCATCCATCTGGCCGACCCGCATCGCGAGTGCGTCGATCTTGTCCTGGAAGTTGCTGCGCAGCCGCTGCAACTGCGCCTGTTGCCGCCCGATCTCGGCCGACCAGCCGCCGAGCTCGCGCAGCGGCATCGTTGCGCCGCGCTGGGCGCCGAGGCGCATCCCGAGCGAGAACGCGCCGCCGACGACCAAGCCGACGATCGCCAACGCCGCCGCGATGCTGAGCGGATGCTGCAAATCGAATTGTTTGACGCGGCCCGACCGGCGGCCGACGAGTATCACGTTCATCGGGAGTTACACTGCAGCTGGCGTCGATGCGTTTTTGGTCATTGGCCACACCCCGCGGTCTCGAACGCCGCTGCGGTCGCTCGAGACCGGACGCTTCGCGCCCCCGCCTCGCAGCGGGTTTGCGATCGAACAGGGCTGGGCACTATGCAGAAAAAGGTTACTGAAAACAAGGGTTTCCGCACATCGAAGGCCGCCGCCGGCGACACCGCCCGGAGCGCCGCGCCGCAATATCCCAAAACGATCAGTGAGTTATTGCGCTTAGGTCACAAGCGACTTGATGACCTGGCCACGGGCCTCGATGCGCGCGACCGGGTGCTCGCGGGCGTTCGGGCGAGCTTGCCGGCGCCGATCGCCGCGCAGGTGCTGACCGCGAGGTTCGCACAGGGACGGCTGTCGCTCGGAATCTCGAGCGCGGCCTGGGCAAGCCGGGCGCGCTACGCGGCCGCCGCCGGGCGCGAGCAACTCGGCGCGGCGCTCGGCGCCGAGGTCACGACCGTACGCGTGCGGGTTGCGCGGCCGATCGGTCCTTAGACGCGCGCCGCCGATCGGTCACCGACGCGCGCGCGACCGTCCGGCACCGCGGTCAACCCGTCGCGGCCGCCGGCACGTAGGAGATCGGCGCCTCGGCGAGGCTGTCGAACGTGACCTCCTCCCAGGCGCTGGTCCGGCTGACCAGTGCCCGCAGCAAGCGGTTGTTGAGCGCATGCCCGGACTTGTAGCCGCTGAACTCGCCGATCAGGCTGTGGCCGAGCAGGTACAGATCGCCGATCGCGTCGAGGATCTTGTGCTTCACGAACTCGTCCTCGTAGCGCAACCCGTCCTCGTTGAGCACGCGGTAGTCGTCGAGCACGATCGCGTTGTCCATGTTGCCGCCGAGCGCGAGATTGCGCGCCCGCAGGCTCTCCAGGTCGCGCATGAAACCGAACGTGCGCGCGCGGCTCACCTCGCGCAGGAACGAGGTGGTCGAGAAATCCATCGTCGCGACCTGGGAATGCTTCTTGAACGTCGGATGATCGAACTCGATCTCGAAATTCACCTTGAACCCGTCGTAAGGATCGAAGCGGGCCCACTTGTCGCCGTCCTCGACGCTGACGCTCTCGCGGATGCGCACGAAGCGCTTCGGCGCCTTCTGTTCCTCGATGCCCGCGGACTGCAACAGGAATACGAACGGGCCCGCGCTGCCGTCCATGATCGGCACCTCCGCGGCGCTCACCTCGACCAGCGCGTTGTCGATCCCGAGACCCGCGAGCGCGGACAACAGGTGTTCCACGGTGGCGACCCGGGCATCACCCCGGTGCAAGGTCGTGCCGAGCATCGTGTCGCCGACGTTCTCCGCCCGGGCCTTGATGTCGACCGGTTCCGCCAGGTCGGTGCGGCGGAACACGATGCCGGTGTCGGGCGGCGCCGGCCGCAGCGTCATTAGCACCTTCTGGCCGGTGTGCAGCCCGATCCCGGAGGCACGGATCGAATTCTTCAGCGTTCTTTGATGGAGCATGCCAATCGCGGGGTGCAAAAATAATCCGCCAAAGGTACCACAGCGCGCGGCGCGCCTCTCGGGCGGGAAAGATCGGCGCCCTCGGCCGCCGCCCCGGGGAGGGGCGGCTCGACGGGCGCCAAATGGGGTCGGAATGTTCTCGGAATGCCTCGCGCCTCAGTCCGCCTGCCGACGCAGGAACGCCGGGATGTCCAGGAAGTCCTCGGTCATGGCCGGCCCGTGGGTGTCGTCGCCGACCGCCTGCTTGCGCGCCGCGGTCGGGACGTCGAGCTTCGCGTAGTCCACCGGCCCGGGGCGGGTCGCGGCCGCCGGCCGGACCATGCGGATCGTCGGCGGCGGCGGTACCGCGGCGGCCGGCGGTGCCTCGCGCACCGGCTTCACGGTCGGCCGGCCGAGGCCGGTCGCGACGACCGTCACGCGGATCTCGTTGGTCATCTCCGGGTCGATCACGGTGCCGACGACCACGGTCGCCTCGTCCGACGCGAACTGTTTGATCACGTTGCCGACCTCCTGGAACTCGCCGATCGAGAGGTCCATGCCCGCGGTCACGTTCACCAGGATCCCCTGAGCACCGGCGAGGTTGATGTCCTCGAGCAAGGGGCTCGAGATCGCCGACTCCGCCGCCTCGCGCGCCCGGTCCTCCCCGGAGGCGCTGCCCGAGCCCATCATCGCCATCCCGGTCTCGGACATCACGGTGCGCACGTCCGCGAAGTCGACGTTGATCAGACCCGGCCGGGTGATCAGCTCGGCGATGCCCTGCACCGCGCCCTGCAGCACGGTGTTCGCCGCCTTGAACGCGTCGAGCAAGGTCGTTTCGCTGCCGAGCACCGACAGGAGCTTCTGGTTCGGGATCGTGATCAGCGAATCGACGTACTTGCCGAGTTCGAGCATCCCGTTGTCGGCGATGCGCGAGCGCTTGTTGCCCTCCATCTCGAACGGCTTGGTGACCACCGCGACGGTGAGGATCCCGAGCTCCTTCGCGACCTGCGCGACGACCGGCGCGGCGCCGGTGCCGGTCCCGCCGCCCATCCCCGCGGTGATGAACAGCATGTCGCAGCCGTCGATCAGCTCGATGATCCGGTCCCGGTCCTCCATCGCCGCCTGCCGGCCGACCTCCGGATCGGCGCCGGCGCCGAGGCCCTTGGTGATGTTGCAGCCGATCTGCAGCGCGGTACGCACCTTCGAGTGCTTGAGCGCCTGCGCGTCGGTGTTGATGCAGATGAAGTCGACGCCCTCGAGTCCCGCCTGGACCATGTGGGACACGGCGTTGCCGCCGCCGCCGCCGACGCCGAGCACCTTGATCACGGCACTCTGGCTGAAAGTATCCATCAGTTCGAACATTCCGGTTCTCCTTCTACATTCTTGGTTGGATCTTGCAATTCCCGTCGGATCAAAAATTCCCCTGAAACCAGTTCTTCATCCGTTCCATCAGATTCTTCACGCCACCCCCGAGCAGCGGGCCCTCGGCCCGCCGCGGATCCGCCATGCTCTTCGCGTACAGCAACAGGCCGACGCCGGTCGCGTGGATCGGATTGCCGACGACGTCGGTGAGGCCGGTCACGTACTGCGGCACGCCGAGCCGCACCGGCATGTGGAACACCTCCTCGGCGAGCTCGATCGCGCCCTCCATCTTCGCGGTGCCGCCGGTGAGCACGACCCCGGTCGCGACCGTCTCCTCGAGCCCGCAGCGGCGCAGCTCGTCCCGGATCAGCACGAACAGCTCCTCGTAGCGGGGCTCGACGATCTCGGCGAGCGTCTGCCGCGCGAGCCGCCGCGGCGGCCGGTCGCCGACGCTCGGCACCTCGATCGTCTCGTCGGGGTTCGCGAGCTGCGACAGCGCGCACGCGTACTTCAGCTTGATGTCCTCGGCGTACTGCGTCGGCGTGCGCATCGACACCGCGATGTCGTTCGTGACCTGGTCGCCGGCGATCGGGATCACCGCGGTGTGGCGGATCGCGCCGCCGCCGAACACCGCGATGTCGGTCGTGCCGCCGCCGATGTCGACCAGGCAGACCCCGAGGTCCTTCTCGTCCTCGGTCAGCACCGCGTAGCTCGACGCGAGCTGCTCGAGCACGATGTCGTCGACCGCGAGCCCGCAGCGCTGCACGCACTTCACGATGTTCTGCGCGGCGCTGTCGGCGCCGGTCACGATGTGGACCTTCGCCTCGAGGCGCACGCCGGACATGCCGATCGGGTCGCGGATGCCCTCCTGCGAATCGATGATGTATTCCTGCGGGAGCACGTGCAGGATCTTCTGGTCGGCCGGGATCGCGACGGCCTTGGCCGCATCGATCACCCGGTCGACGTCGCCCTGGACGACCTCCTTGTCCTTGATCGCGACGATCCCGTGGGAATTGAGGCTGCGCACGTGGCTGCCGGCGATGCCCGCGTAGACCGAGTGGATCTCGCACCCGGCCATCAGCTCCGCCTCCTCCACCGCGCGCTGGATCGACTGCACCGTGGACTCGATGTTCACGACGACGCCCTTCTTCAGTCCGCGCGAAGGGTGGCTGCCGATGCCGATCACCTCGATCGTGCCGTCCGCTTGGAGTTCGCCGACGATCGCGACGACCTTGCTCGTGCCGATGTCGAGTCCGACGAGAAGTTGACGATCTGAACGCTTGGCCATGAATGTTGCGACCCTTCAAGCTGTCTTGCGGATGGAGGTGGGGAGCGGTGCCGACGGCGGCGCGCCGCGGATCGGCCCGAGCGCGCGGACCGGCCCGAGCGCGCCCGCGCCGGTGGTCGGACTGGCGGCGCCCGGTGGCGTCGCGGACGATCTCGGGGCGCCGGCGGCCGGCGTGGCGCCCGCCCCGGCGCGCCAGCCGACCGCGAAGCCGTTCGCATAA
>JAKBCG010000053.1 GCA_021808035.1 Pseudomonadota bacterium | reverse complement strand
CAGAAAGCCGAAGGCCATGACCGCGATCGCCGTGCGCACCCACGCGAGAAAGGTCCGCTCGTTGGCCGCATGGTCGGAGAAATTTCGGATCATGGCCTCACCTTCCCCGGCGACGCGGGTAACGCGCTGGACCCGGACGTCCAGCGCCCAATGTAGCACTCAATGCCGCCTCGGGCGCATGCTTCGCACGTCCCGCCACGATACCGCGCTCTGCAGCACGTCGTGCTCGTCGACGATCGGCAACGCGCGGAAACCGTAGCGGTCGAACATGTCCGACGCGTCCCGCAGCGTCGCCTCCTTCGACAAGGTGATCACGTTGCTCGCCATGATGTCGCCGAGCGACTGACCCGGCTCGGCCGCGACCATGTCACGGATGTCGACGACCCCCTTGAGCACCCCCGCGGCGTCGGTGACGTACACGTACATCACCACCTCCTTGTCCTTCGCGAGCTCCCGATATCGCGTGAGGACGCTCTCGGCCGGTGTTTCCGGGGGCAGCCGGATCAGCTCTGAGGAACCGTACAAGAGGATGTGATCGTCGTGATGATCGATGATCTGCTCGACCTTCGCCGACTTCTCGCGATCGAGGAGCTTCAGGATCGCATCGGCCTGGTCGGCCGGGAGGATCGCGAGGATGTCCGCCGCCTGGGCGGGCGTCATCTCGTTGATCAAGGTCGCGGCACGATCCTTGTTGATCGCCCGGACCAGTTCGCGCTGCACACGCGGCTCCATCTCCTCGAGGGTTTCCGTCGCGTGCTCCCGGTCGAGCGCGTTGAACAGCGCGACGCGCTGCCCGCCGTCGAGTTCCTCGAGGATGTCGGCGAGATCCACGGGGTGGATCTCGGACAACTGATCCTTGGGCACCCGCAACTTGATGTTTCCCTGGAAGCTGCCGAGGCTCTCCGGAAGCGGCTGCACGTACAGCCACGACACCCGGCTCTCCGAGTTGCGGGAAGTCAGGAGTTTCGCGAGACGCCGCAAGCCAAGCCGCCGCAGGGCCCGGTAATGACTGTAGTCCACTTCGGAGGCGTAGAGCTTCGGGTCCTGGAAAGCCAGCTTGACGTCGTACACGACCTCGACCTCGTGATCGTCGAGATCGAGGATCTTCTTGTCGAGGATGTGATCCTTCAACAGGATCTGGGTGTTCTGCGGGGAGATCTCGTAGCGATTGAGTTCATCGACGGCGAGGTCGAGTATCACCTCGTGGTTGGAGATCAGCAGGACCTTGTCCCAGGGCACGAGGAGCGATGCATAGCCGAACGAGCGCCCGACGACCACGTGCGTGACCTCGGGCAGACGCGCGCTCTCGGCGATCGCCAGGTCCTCGACCCGCCCGACCGCACGCTTGCGCGCGAACACCCGGCGTCCGAGGATTTCACTGAGGTAGAACTCGTGCTCGAGAATGGTCGGCATCGTCCTATCCCCGGGTCACGATCAGCACGAAGCCGTAGACCATCAGCAACACCAAACCGATCAGGTACAACCTCAGTACGAGGAGCGCGCCCCGGACCGCGCTCGACATCTCGATTCGTGGCGTCCGATAGCGGGTGTTGATCTCGCGAATCTTCATCAGCAAGGCGTGCATCTTGTTCATGGGAACTCCGCGCCTACTGGAAGTAGCCGGGGAACAGGACGGTGATCCCGTAGAGCGTGGACAGGACGATGATCGACACGACGATGCCGCCGCCGATCAGGTTCTGGACGAGCGTGTTGCGCCGGTCGCCCATCGTGGCCTCGTCGTTCAACAGCAGGATCAGGAAGACCAGCGCCGCCGGCAGCAGCGTGACCGCGACCACCTGCACGAAGAGCGTGATCAGCACGAGCGGCGCCTTCGGGATCAGGACGATCGCGCCCGCCGTGCACAACATCAGGAGGTATGTCGCGTAGAACCAGGGGGCCTCCCGGATCTTGGTGTTCAGGGAGTGCGCCCAGCCGAAGATCTCGCCGAACGCCCAGGAACTGGCCAGCGAGATGCAGATCGCGCCGAGGAGTCCCGCATCGAACAGGCCGATCGCGAGGAACGTGCCGACCCAACGGTCCGTGCCCATGAGCTGCTGGGAGGCCTGCGCCGCGCTGTCGATGTTGATGCCGGGGAGAACGGTGCCGGTCACGATGACGATGAAGATCGCGACGACGACGGTGATGACGGACCCGAGCAGGGTGTCGAACCGCCCCCAGGGGATGTCCTTCTCCTGCATGCCCTTGTCGACGACGGCACTTTGCTGGAAGAAGAGCATCCACGGTGCGATCGTGGTCCCGATGTTCGCCATCAGGAAGAAGAACATCTGACCGTTGAAGCCTCCGGCGAAATTCGGGATCAGTCCGTCGTGCAGCACCGCCTTCATCGACGGGTGAACGAGGAACGCGCCGGGGATGTAGACGAGGTTCAAGGCACAGAACAGCAGCGCGAGCTTCTCGAACGTCCAGTAGCGCCCGTTCAGGACGATGACCGTCATCAGCACGATCACCGCGATGACCGTCGCCCAGGGCGGCATCCCGAAGATCGCCAGCGCCGCCGTCATCCCGACGAACTCGGTGACCAGGGTCAACCAGTCGACGATCATCAGATCGAGGAGCGAAAACCATCCCCAGAAGGCGCCGAACCCGTCGAAGATCGCCTCGGCATGACCGCGCTTGGTCACCGCCCCGAGCCGTACCGTCATCTCCTGGACGTAGTACGCGACGGGGATCAGCAGCAGCAGGAACCAGATCAGGTGATAGCCGTATTTGGCGCCCGTCGCCGCATAGGTCGTGATCCCGCCGGCGTCGTTGTCGGCGACCATCACGACCAGGCCCGGCCCGGCGATCACGAGATACAACGCGACCGCCTTCCAGGCTTTTCGGGACCAGTAGTACAGTCGTGCGAAGAAATTCACGGGAAACCCTCGAAGCCCTGGTCCACACGCCGTGCGATCCAGCCGGCCGACGGCCGCGATTATACCCTCCAGGGGTATGGTATCAACCGCGGCGTGCGGCCGGTTGCGGCCCCCCGGACCGCGGGGCGAGAATGGCTGCTCAGACCGCCGGAGAAACCGCATGTTCCGTCATTGTCTCGTCGTGGGTATCGCGGGCTCGCTGATCGGAACCGCGGCGTTCGCACGCCCGAGCGTGCAGGCTTGCGATCCCGGCGCCGGAAACACGGCGAGGCTCGCGGCGATTGCGCGCGAGTCGGTGATCCCGGACGAGGCCGCGATCACGGTGAGCGCCAGTGAGCATGCCGCGCACGGCAAGGACGTGGCCGCGGCGACCCGACGGGTCTTGCGCACGGTGAAGGCGGCGGCCGCCTTGGCGGCCGCCACTCCCGGAATCGTCGCCGAGACCACCGGATTCGCGACGATCCGGGACTACCGCTTCGTGAACGGCGCCCAGGTAACCGATGGCTGGTGGGTGCGCGACGAGGTCATCCTGACCTCCCGGCATTTGACTGCGCTCGGCGACCTCACGGGGCACCTCGCCACGACCATGCACGTCGAGGCGACGTCGACCCGGATCTCGAGCCGCCTGCGCGATCGCGTCGAGCGATCGCTGACGAAGAGGGCGATCGCCTCGTTCCGCGCGAAGGCCGCGAGCGTCACGCGCGATTTCGGTTTGCATCGCTATGGGCTGTGCACGATCGACGTCGGCCGTCTCCAGGGCGACCGCGCGATCCCTCGGCCGGTCTTTCCGATGCTGGTCGCGAGAAGATCGGCACCGGCCGCCCCGCTGCCGATCGCGCCCGGTCGGGCGACGCTGAGCGTGACCGTCAGCGGCTCGATCCGGATGGACTGAACCGGCCGCGGCGACCGCCCTCCCGCGCACGACGCCGCGCGGCCGCCTGACCCGCCGTGCAGGCCGTTTGACCTGCCGCGCGACCGTTTGACATCGACCAATACGCGTTGTTAAATCCTTTGCGGCCGGTTAATTAGACTAACCATCCGGCACCCGACGGTGGATGCCGGGAACCGGGCACCGTCGAGCAGATGACCACGATGGGGACCTTCACATGACCGACTCGACTCGCCTTCGGGCAATCCGTCGCGGGCGCGCCCGCCGTCGGCTGCCGGCCTGCGCGGCCCCGATCACCGCCGCGGTGTTGACCGCACTCTACGGAGGCGCCGCTCGCGCGGATCAGCCGACGGGCCTGCAGGAGATCGTGGTCACGGCGACGCGGCATGCCGAGAGCGCGCAGAGCCTGCCGATCAGCATCACCGCGATTCCGGGGTCGGCGCTCGCGAACGCGGGCATCACCGACAAGGTCGACCTCGGTCATTTCATCGCCGGCGTCAACGTGACGGACAAAGGGGCCTTCGGCGGCGTCAACGGCTCTTCGCTCATCATCCGGGGCCTGAACAGCGACTCGACTTCTGGCGAATTCGTTCAATCTTCGCCGATCGTGCAGCCGGTCGCGACCTATCTCGACAACACGCCGATATTCTTCAATCTGCGCCTGCAGGATCTCGCCCGCGTCGAGATCCTGCGGGGCCCGCAGGGCACGCTCTACGGTTCCGGATCCTTGGGCGGCACGATCCGCTTCGTCGAGAACCCTCCCAATCTGGAGGGCTTCGACGCCAACGCCGAAGCGGGCGTGAGCGACACCGCGCATA
Organism: Pseudomonadota bacterium; assembly: GCA_021808035.1. Lineage (GTDB taxonomy): Bacteria > Pseudomonadota > Gammaproteobacteria > Steroidobacterales > Steroidobacteraceae > Bog-1198. The sequence continues at coordinate 6,475 of JAKBCG010000053.1, read as the reverse complement.
CGCACGACCTCAACAAGGACGTGAACGGCATGCTCAACGTGCCGCTGTCGAAGACGTTCGCGATCCGCATGGACGCCGGCTACACGGGGAACGCCGGTTTCATCGACCAGCCCGATCTGTACGCGTTGAATGCCGCGGGCGAGCCGATCGCGGCGCAACCCGGCAATCTCCTGAGCCCGCCGCAGACGTACACCGCCAGAGGCACCAACTCCGAGATCTACCGCTCCGCACGCGTCTCGGCGTTGTGGCGGCCAAGCGACGCGTTCAACGCCGATCTTTCATACTATTTCCAGGAATCGCTCGCCGACGGGTATCCGTACGACGCGCCGTATTACGGCCTGCGCTCGCTCGCCTCCTCGGATTACACCCGCGCCACCACGGACGACAAGGTGGACCTGTTCGCGTTGAACCTCGAGTACGACCTGGGTTTCGCGACGCTCACGTCGAACAGCTCGTTCGCGAAGCACGACAACACCACGGCGGGCGACGTCACCTCGCTCTACGACTTCTTCCCGTTCTATTCGGCGCTCTACGGGATGAACCCCCGGGTGCTGGTCACCGGCCATCAAGGCTTCCATGACAAGCCCTGGGCCGAGGAACTGCGGCTCGCCTCGAAGACCGGAGGTCGCTACGACTGGGTCGCCGGACTGTTCTACAAGAGCGAGACGACCAACATTCTCGAGCACGATTTCTACCCGGGCTACCTCGATTACTTCAACGCCTGCGCACCGGTGTACGGTGTCGGCGACGGAATCAATCCTTCGCAATGCGGCATCGGTGAGACGGCGTACACCGGCAGCAACCCGCCCAACGTGATCGATGGAATCCCGATCCTGAAGGACCAGGCCTACATCGGCGATTTCGAGACCAAGTACACCGAGCTCGCGGCGTTCGGCGAGTTCACCTGGCACCTCACCACGCAATGGAGCCTGACCGGCGGCATGCGGCTCTTCCGGCAAACCGTGGCGCAATCGCAGCAGACCGGACTGCTGTTCGACGGACCCGCGTACATCGCCAACGAGTCCCGCAGCGACGTCTGGCGAAAGGCCCTGTGGAAGGTCAACGTCGCGTATCGCTTCAACGACTCGAATCTCGCGTACGCCACGTGGTCGCAGGGATTCCGGCGCGGGGCGGTGAACGCGCTGCCGCCGAACGAGGCGGCGGTCGGCTACGTGACTCCGCCGGCCTTGTACAAGGTCGCTCCGGATACGGTGGACAACTATGAGGTCGGCCTCAAGGGAACGATCGCAAGGCGGCTGCGCTACTCCGCGGCGGTCTACGACATGGAGTGGCACAACGTACAGCAGTCGGCGTTCCTCACGCCGCTCGCGCTGCCGGGTGCGGTCAACGTCGGCAACGCCTACAGCCGCGGCTTCGAAACCGAGCTCTATGCGCTGCTGACCGATCACCTGACCGGACAGCTCGACTACACCTACGACACGACCAAACTCACCAGTTATTCGGGAATCGCGCTGCTCGGACTCACGGTACCCCCGCCGCCGCCCGGTTCGCAGCTGCCCGGCACCCCGAAGAATTCGCTTGCGATCGGCCTCAAGTACGGCGACATCCCGATCGGACCCGGCGCGGTGCGCTTCGCGGTGAACGCCTATTACCGCAGCGACGTCCTGCCGGCGCTGTCGGCGACGATCCCCACCGTGCCCGGCTATACGATGCTCGGCGCTCGAGTCACCTACGAGCAGCCGCACTGGCAGGCGACGATCTACGGGGACAACCTCACGAACACGCTCGGCGTGAACTCGTACACCGACCCGGTTCAGTGGGGGCAGTACTACCAGGCGCTGGTATCACGGCCGCGCACGATCGGACTGACCATCACCTACCGCTTTCGCGGGCGCTGACGGAGGTTCACGCCTCGGGTTCGACGCCCGCGGCGCGCAGCCTCGCGGCGAGCGGCGCGAGTTCGCGCGTGTAACGGCGCCAGGCGGTCGACGAATCCGCATGCAGCGGTCGGCGCACCTGCGCCGCGCTCGCGGTGGCGACCGGCGCGGGGTTGCGTTCGAACGCGAGACACCGCGGGTCGAACGGGATCCCGAGGGCTGCGCACAAGTCGCGGATTGCCTGCTCGGGGCCGGCGACCAGGGACTCGTACTCGATCTCGATCAAGCGGCCGGGCAGGACCCGTTGCCAGTGGTCCATCAGCCGACGATACCCGGCGTAGTAGTCGGCGAGTTCGTCGAGGTCGTACGAGAACGGATAGCCGCGGTCGAACAGGACCTTGTAGATGCTGAGGCAGGTCGCGAGCGGCCCACGGGTCACGTGCACCAGCTGCGCTCCCGGCAGCGCCCGCGCGATGAGCCCGCAATAGAGGAAATTCATCGGCAATTTGTCGGTGAAGAACGGCGTTCGGCCGGTCCGCGGCCGCGTACGAGCGAGGTAATCCTCGCCGAGCGCGGTGAAATCGAGCCTCGCGGACTCGGCGATCAGGACGTCGCGCGCCACCGGACCGCCATGGCGACGCGCGACCGCGGCGACGACCGCGAGGCCGAAGTCGGGTAATTCACCCGCGGAAAAGACCTGCGGATGACCGCCGAGGATCCGGTCGACGAGCGTCGAGCCGGTGCGCGGCATTCCGAGGATGAAGATCGGTTCCCGGCTCGCCGCTCCGGTCGAGCCGCGCGGCGCGGCCGGGAAGGCGGCTTGTATCGCCCCCATCGTGGCGAGATCGCGCCGGACATCGTAGTCGAGGTGACGGCGCCGCAGGGCCGCCCCCGCGGACAACTGTCGCCAGGCGCGCGCGAACTCGCCGAGATCCTCGTACTCCTTGGCGAGCGCATAGTGCAGGGGCACTCGGACGCGCCAGTCCTCGGGCGCGGCATCGAGCGCCCGTTCGAGCTCGGGCAGATGATTCCGTGCGGCCGTCTGGACGCGCAACTCGGAGCGGTTCAGATACGCCTGGGCGTCGTCCGGTGCGAGCCTCAGGCACGCATCGTAATCGCTCTCCGCTCCCTCGAGGTCGCCGAGGAAGCGCCGAACCGTGGCGCGGTTGAACCAGTATCGCGATATCTCGGGCGCGAGCGCGACGCACCGCTCGTAGTGCGAGTGCGCGGCCGGATACTCGCCGGCAAGCACCCAGAGATCACCGACTTCCGCTTGAGCACGCGCGCGCGGACCGGCCGCTCCCGGTCGCTCATCGGCCATCGCCGCAAGCCGCCGGATCGCCGCCTCCGCCGCCGGCAGATCGCGCCGGGCGAGCGCTTGAAGCGCCGCATTCCGGGTCACCGACCAGTCGGCCGGATCAAGCGGCGGCGCCGGCATGAGGCGATCCCACGGCGACTCGCGAAGACCTTCGCTCGTTCAGCGCCGCACCTTGACACGGTCACGCGCCAGCGGCTGGCACATGCAGTGCACGGCGCCGCCGCCGTTCGCGATCATCGTGACGTCCGGGTCGTAGACGGTCAGGCCTTCGGCGCGACAGGCCGCCACGAGCGCCTTGCTCGAGGAAGGTACCAGCACGCGTCCGTTCCCCAGCGCGACGACGTTCGTCCCGAGCTGCATCGCGTCACCGTACGAAATCGGAATCACGCGAATCCGATGCTCGCGCAACCAGGCGACGAATTCCGGTTCGACGGCCTCGACGCAGCACACCGCCAACCCTTCCTCCAGCATGCCCATTTGGACGTCGAGATGCAGGAAGTGCGGATCGAAAGCGTAATGCCGGAACTCCCACCCTTCGGCCTCGAACCACCCGCGCAACTGCTCGACGGCGGGCGCGACCGACCGCTCGCCGGAATATCCGCAGACCGCCAGACCGGGCTCGAGGACCATGAAGTCCCCGCCCTCGACGTTGCCGGCGGTCACCAGGTCGTAGATCGGAATCTGCTTGTCCAGGTAGAAGCGCAGGCAACCCGCGTATTCGCCGCGCCGATAGACCTTCTCGAGTTGCATGATGACGGCCCCCCACGGCGTCATCACGCTGCTGTCGCGCGCGAAGATCTGGTATGGCAGCTCAGGCTCCGCGGGCAGTATGTGCACCTGCACGCCCGCCTGACGATAGACGTCGAGCATCTCTCCGTATTGGCGGCGCGCGACGGCGAAGTCGAAGCGCAGACCGACGCGCTCCGCGCGCTGCGCGACGGCGTTGCCGGGCTGCCAGGTGAAGTGGTCGATGGGCCCCACGAGCACGTCACGCAGAACGCCGTATTCGCTGTCGATTCCCCACTGCTGCGCCCGCGGCGTACCGCCGCCGGGCACCCGCGTGCCGAGTGTCATGCTGACCTCCGTTGCAAACCTGTCCCGCTTCGCATCGCGTAGCCGGTGACGTTCACGCCTGCGCCGCCGCCCAGACGGCCTGCAGCAGCACGTCGGCCCCGGCATCGAGATCCTCCGGCCTGGCGTACTCCGCCTCGTTGTGGCTGAGGCCGTCCCGGCAGGGCACGAATATCATCGCGGTCGGCGCGAACCGTGCGACGTACAGCGAATCGTGCCCCGCGCCGCTCACGATCCGTTCGTGCCGGAATCCGAGACCCGCCGCGCTGCGTTCGACCAGGTCGACGAGTGCCGGATCGAATCGCGTCGGCGGCATGTGCCAGACGGTGTCGACCGCCGCCTCGACCCGTGCTCGGGCCGCGCTCGACGCGACGAGTGCGCGAAACTCGGCGACCATCCCGTCCAGCGTCGCAGGCTCCGGGTGACGAAGATCGAATGAGAGCACGAGGCGATCCGGCACCGTGTTGCGCGATCCGGGCTGGATCTTCACGTCACCGATCGTCATCCGCCCCCAGGGCGCGAGTGCCGCCGCCAGCGCATAGGCGCCTTCGATGATCGGGGCGGCGGCACGCCAGGGATCACGGCGCGATTCCATCGGCGTCGGGCCGGCATGGCAGGCCTGCCCGGTCAGCGCCACGTCGAGCCAATGCGCGCCCTGGATCCCGGTGACGACGCCGATCGTCGAGCCGGAGGCCTCCAGGATCGGACCTTGCTCGATGTGCGCCTCGAACGCCGCGGCGTAGTCGACCGCGCGAGCGGGGACAGTCCCGCGGTAACCGATCCGCGCGAGCTCGTCGCCGAACGATCGGCCGTCGCGATCGGTCCGGCCATAGGCATAGTCGACGTCGAAGACCCCGGCGACGACCCCCGAGCCGAGCATCGCGGGCGTGAAGCGGCACCCTTCCTCATTGGTCCAGCTCACCAGTTCGATCGGCCGCTCGGGGATCAGGTCGCGGTCGGCGAGCGTCCGCAACACCTCCAGGCCGGCGAGCACGCCGTAGACGCCGTCGAACCGGCCGCCCGTGATCTGGGTGTCGAGATGGCTGCCGATCAGGACGGGCGCCGCCTCGTTGCGCCGACCCGGTCGACGCGCATAGAGGTTGCCGACCTCGTCGACCCGGACCACGCATTGCGCGTCCCGCGCCCATCCGACGAACCGGTCGCGCCCGCGCCGGTCCTCGTCGGTGAGCGCCTGCCGATTGCAGCCGCCCGCCGCCGTCGCGCCGATCGCGGCCATCTCGTCGAGCGTCGCGCGGAGGCGTGCGCCATCGATTCTCATGTCCATCATCGCGCCCCCGATCAGGCCTCCGAGATCGCCCGTCCCCGACGGCCGGGGTCCGGCACGGCTCGCAGGTTAAGCAATTTCACCACCGCAATACAACCCGCATCGATCCCCGGTCGCCGTGCGCCCGCCCGCCGGCGCGCACGCGCCGTTGTCGGCCGCCGCCGAATCTGCCACAGTAACGCGCATGGCCCGCCGGCGCCCGCTCGCCCCCACCCGGGAACGCATCCTGAACGAAGTGGAACGTCTGATCGCCGTGCAGGGCGTCTACGGATTCACTTTGAAGGATGTGATCGTCCCGCTGCGGATGCAGGTGCCGGCGATCTACAAGCACTACCGCAACCGCGACGACGTGTTGATCGAGTTGGCCCGACGTTTCATCGACCGCCTCGCGACGCAGTTCCCGATCAGCGCGGACGCGGACCCGATCACCGCGTTGCGGATCGCGCTCGATCAGTTCGTGGTATTCAAGCTGTCGAATCCCGCGTACGTGCGCCTGGCGCTCGCGGACTTCGCGACCCCGGGCGGCGGGATGGAATACGTCAAGCTCGCCGCGGGCGGCTCGTTCGAAGACAACTTCTCCTCCGGGCCGTTGGCGCCGATGCATCGTCGCCTCGCCCGCTTGCTGGGCGCGGCGGCGCGGACCGGGCAGGTGCGCCGCATCGACCCCACGGACTTCTACCGGATCATCAAGGCGACCCTGCTGTTCCGGCTGGTGTTCCCCGACGATTCCTTGCTGCTGCGGGCGCCGGGCAAGCGCGAGGTCGCGGCGATCCAACGGTGGCTGTGGGCGCTCGCGCAACGCGTGCTGGCGATCGACGGCCGCGACACCCCGTCCAGGCGGCGCGCCGCGACCCGCTGACGCCGCGAAGGATCGACATGCACGCCGACGATGCCCTGCTCACCGCGCTGCGCGGTCATTATCTTTTCTCGGCGCTCACCGATGCGCAGCGGGATCGACTCCTG
>JAKBCG010000052.1 GCA_021808035.1 Pseudomonadota bacterium | reverse complement strand
GGAGTATCTGCGCCGCACCGAGGCGTTCTTCGGGCGTCACGGCGGCAAGGCCATCGCGCTGTCGCGTTTCCTGCCGATCATCCGCACCTGCATGCCGTTCGTGGCCGGCGTCGGACGCATGCCCTACGGCCGCTTCCAGGGATACAACGCCATCGGAGCGCTCGGCTGGGTGCTGCTGTTCGTCGGTGGCGGATATTTCTTCGGCAACATCCCACTGGTCAAGCGCAACTTCGGGGTCGTCACGATCCTGATCATCGTGGTGTCGCTGCTGCCGGTGACGATCGCATTCCTCAGGGGGCGGAGAGCCCGCGCATCGCAACAGGATGGTCGGCGCGGCGCATAGCGTGGCGCGCGACCCGCCCCGTCGTCCACGTGCGTTCGGCCCGCAATCAGCACGGGCCCTTGCGGTATGAGGGTGCTCCATGCGCAAACATCGAGTCATCACCGGATTGGCCGTCGCCGTCATCGGAGTCGGCGCTTGGATCGCGCTCGAATCGAACCACCCAACCGCGACCGGCCATCATCGCTCGCCCCCGGGCGCGAACGATGGGACCGGAATCACCTGGCATCGGCGCGCTCACGCCCCGGTTGCCGCATGGTCCGCGGATGAGGCAAGGCGAGCGAGCGTCCCGACACCATGGACCCGGCCGCCCGCCGCGCTCACCGCCGCGAGATCGGAGCAGACCGGGCTCGCATGGATCATGCGACAGCTCGGGGCGAGCGACCGGTTGATCGGAGAGCTCGCCGGTGGAGACATCGCCGGAGCGGTCGGGCGCCTGAAGCGCCGCGCCATCATGGGCGATGCGACCGCGGTCAACGTGCTTGGCGAATTCGCTTATCAACAGTGTTCCTTGGGAAGACCGCCGGCGACGCTCGACCGGTTCGCCTCCGCCGAGCGGACGGAGGCGCGGCGGCTACCGCCCCTGGATGCGGCTTGGTTCGACGCGGCGGTCAATGCGGACGTCGCCTACGATCAGCGCGTCGACGCCGTGTGCGCGCAGAGCATCGACCTCGATGAGATCATGGCGATGGTCGGTGCGAAGGCCAATGCCGGTAACGGCGGCAGCGCATGGCTGATGTCCCGGAACGCCGGTACTCTCATCGGGATGCAGCGGTGGTTGCGGAATGCGGCGATCGAGGGCTTCCCGCAAGCCCAATATGAATTGGCGATCGCGATCATCGCCGGCCAGCAGGGAGCGGCCGGAGCCGGACCGAACGCCGTCACCGCGGGGGCGATGCTGCGAGAATCCGCGGCCGCGCTGCCAGGCGCGCAGGGACAGCTCGGGATTTGCGAGTTCCAAGGCTGTCCGGGGATCGCGGCGAATCCCGCGAGGGCGATCCGCGATGCGCGACAAGCCGCCGAGCGCGGCAGCATGGATGCAATTCTCGACATTGGACCGAAAGTCCAGCAAAGCCTGATCGACCCCGACGAGGTGTCCGCATGGAGGCTCGTCCATGCGTCGCTCGAGCAGCAAGGGTGCATCAGCCCTGGAATCAACCTCCTCTGGATGGGCGACATCGAGTCGACGCTGCGCACGGCTGACGCGACCCCACACGCCAGGAGGCTCGCGCGGAAGGTTTGGCGCGAGTATGGTGGCCGGATTATCGCGAATTTGGATTGTCATGGGCGCGCGAATTGAGAGGCTTCATCCCCGCCGGGATCTCGTGAAGACCCTGCTCGTCCATACGTAATTCCGGGTATCGACGCGACGGCGCATGAGGGGGCAAGATGGCGCGCATTGGGTGACGCGGAGCCATCGCATGCAGCAATCCGATCCCAGCGCGCAATTCGGCCGATCGACCGTGACGCTCGAGGTCAACGGCACGACCCGGGTGATCGAGGTGGAGGCCCGGACCACGCTCGCGCAGGCGCTGCGCGGCCCTCTCGGACTGACCGGCACGAAGATCGCCTGCGACCGCGGCGCCTGCGGCGCGTGCACCGTCTGGCTCGACGGCTCGCCGGTGTGTTCCTGCATGTTGCTCGCGGTCGGCGTAGGACACCGGCAGGTGACCACGATCGAGGGCTTGGCGACGGCGGATGAACTGCATCCAGTACAGCAGGCCTTCATCGACGAGGATGCCGTGCAATGCGGTTTCTGCACGCCCGGGATGGTCATGAGTTGCGCCGCCCTGCTGAATGACCAACCGGACTGCCAACCCGATGACGTCCGCGCGGCGATCAGCGGCAACTTGTGCCGCTGCGGCACCTACCCGCACGTCCTCGCCGCGATGCACCGGTTGCGCAAGGACCCCGCCCCATGAATGCCGGCGACGATTCCGCCGGCGGACCCAGCGATTCCCCGACCCGCGCCGAGCCGTTCCCTTACGGGATCCTCGGCGTCGACCTCGCGCGGATCGTCCGATCGATCCCGGCGGACGAGCCGCCACCGCTCGCGCCGAACGCCGAGCTCGCGATCATCGGCCGATCGGCCACGCGCCTGGACGCCCGGGACAAAGTCACCGGCGCGAGCCGGTTCACCGTCGACGTCGGGCTTCCCGGCATGCTCCACGGGCGCATCCTGCGCTCGCGCTTTGCGCACGCGCGGATTCGCTCGATCGACGCATCCGCGGCACTGCGGGCGCCCGGCGTGCGCGCCGTCGAAGTGCTCGCGCAGCCAACCGCGCCGCACGGATCGAACGCGTCGACCGTGCGCTACGTCGGTCAACCGCTCGCCGCCGTCGCCGCCGACTCGCTGGCCGCGGTGGAAGAGGCCTTGCAACGCATCGAGGTCGACTATGAACCGCTGCCGTTCGTGGTCGACCTTGCGACCGCGCGCCGGCCGACGGCACCACCGGTCTACACCGCCGACGATGCGCCGCGGGGCAGCGCCTCCGGCTACCCCGCGCCGGCGGGATTGCCGCTGCACGGCAACGTTCGGGGACCGGCCATCGTCGACCGCGGCGACGTCGCGCGCGGGTTTGCCGACGCCGACGTCGAGGTCGAATCCGATTACGCGACCCAGGTGCAAACCCATTGCTGTCTCGAGCCACATGCGATCGTCGCCGACTGGCGTGCCGACGGGCTCACCGTTCACGTCTCGACCCAATATACGAGCGGCGTGCGCCACGAACTGGCGGAGGCCTTCGGCCTGCCCCTCGCCGCGGTTCGCGTGATCGCGAAGGCGATCGGCGGCGGCTTTGGCTCGAAGTCGACCCTCGGCGTCTATGGACGCCTCGCGGTGGGCCTGTCGCGCCAGGCGCGCGCGCCGGTGCGCATCGTGCTCGATCGCGAGGAAGAACAGATCGACGCCGGCAATCGCCCGAGCACCTGGCAGCGCCTGCGGCTCGGCGCACGCCGCGACGGCACCCTGACCGCCGTGCGGCTGACGAGCTACGGAAGCGCCGGCGTCGGGCTCGGCGCCGGGGTTTGGAGCTTGGCCGAGCGGCTGTACCCGTGCGCGAATTTCCTCGGGGAGCAGCACGACGTGTTCACGAACGCGGGTGCCGGATGTGCGATGCGTGGACCGGGCGCGGTGCCGGGCGCGTGGGGCATGGAGCAGGCCGTCGACGAGCTCGCGGAACGCCTCGGCATCGATCCACTCGCGTTGCGCGACCGGATCGACCCGAGTCCGGTGCGCCGCGAGGAGCGACGCATCGGCGCGCAACGCAGCGGCTGGTTCGAACGCCGACCACCGGCCGCGGATCCGGGCCCGATCAAACGCGGGATCGGGTGCGCACAGTCGCTGTGGATGACGAACGTGCAACTCAACGCGGCCTGCGAGGTCCGGGTCCATCGCGACGGCTCGGTCGAGGTGTTTTCCGGGGTACAGGATATCGGCACCGGCACCGGCACCGTGATGGCGCAGGTGGTCGCCGAGGTGCTCGGACTCACGCCGCAGGCGATCACGGTACGGATCGGCGACACCCGCTTTCCCGCCGGACCACCTTCCTACGGCAGCCGGACGACGGCGTCCATCACGCCCCCGGCGCGCACCGCGGCCTGGCACGTGCTGCAATCGCTGTTTCGCGAAGCCGCGCCGTTGCTCGACGCGGACCCTGCCGCCCTGTTCGCACACGAGGGCCGGATAGGGGTGCGCGACGATCCGGCGCGCAGCATCGCTCTGGCGCAGGCCGCCGCCCGCTCGCGCACCGACTTCGTGAGTGCGGTCGCCTCGCGAGCCGATGATTATGCTGGCTTCGACGTCCGCATGGGTGATGCAGCCATCGCTCGGCAATATCTCGGCGGCGTGCAATTCGCGACCGTCGCGGTGGACACCGAGACGGGCATCGTGCGGGTCGAACGGGTCGTCGCGGTACAGGATTGCGGCCGGCCGATCAATCCGCGCCTGATCGAGAGCCAGGTGCAAGGCGGCGTGCTGATGGGAATGTCCTTTGCGTTGTTCGAGGAACGCCTGCTCGACCGACACACCGGGCACATGGTCAATGCGAACCTCGAGCAGTACAAGCTCGCCGGTGCGTGCGAGACGCCCGACATCGAGGTGATCGTGCTGGAGAACTACCAGGCGAACAGCGCGACCGACGCCTACGGCATCGCCGAGCCCGCGAACATCGCGACCGCGCCCGCGATCGCCAATGCGGTTTACAACGCGATCGGTGTGCGCTTGCGCAGCTTGCCGATCACGCCCGCCGCCGTCCTCGCCGCGCTCGGCAAGATCCCGTCGCGGGATGCGCCATGATGAAGCGGTTCGCCTGGACGACGGCAGAATCCCCGTCCGCCGCGGCGTCGGCCGCCTCGACGATCTGCGCGGAGGCGATGGCGCTGACGGATGGCGCGACCGATGGCGCGATCGTGATGGCGGGCGGCATCGATTTGCTCGATCTGATGAAGGAAGGCTTGCTCGCCCCGGCGCGACTCATCGGTCTGCGCGACATCGCCGACTTCGGCGCGATCGACCTGGAGCGCGACGGCGCACGCCTGGGCGCCGGGATCACGCTCGCGGCGCTCGCCGCCGACGCGCGGATTCGCCGGCGCTACCCGGCGCTCGCCGCCGCCGCGGCCGGCGCCGCCAGCCCGCAGATCCGCAACGTCGCGACGCTCGGCGGCAACCTCCTGCAACGGCCGCGCTGCTGGTATTTTCGATCGCGCCACCACCGCTGCCTGCGCCGGGGCGGCGTGCATTGCTTCGCGCACGACGGTGACAACCGCTATCACGCGATCTTCGACAATCGACGCTGTGCGATCGTCCATCCGTCCACGCTCGCGACCGTGCTGGTGGCCCTCGGCGCGGACGTGCAACTGACCGATGCGGCCGGCGGCTCGCGACGTCTGCCGCTCGAGGTGTTCCTGACTCCACCCGCCGGTGATCTCACGCGGGAGAACATCCTGCAACCCCGGGAGATTCTCCATGCCGTGCACCTGCCACCGATTAGCGAGGGCATACGGATGGCCCATTCGAAGCGCGGCGAGAAGGATGCCTTCGACTGGCCGCTCGCCGAAGTCGCGGTCGTCCTCGATCTCGAACCCGGTGGACGGTGCCGCGACGCCGCGGTGATCCTGGGCGCCGCCGCGCCGGCACCACACCGTGCGGTCAATGCCGCGCGCCAGCTGGTCGGGGCGGTGATCGACGAGAAGCGCGCAACCGCCGCGGCCGCGGCCGCGATCGAGGACGCGACACCGCTCGCCGACAACGGCCACAAGCTGCCGCTGTTCGAAGCCCTCGTACGCCGTACGATCATGGCCGCGGCGCAGGGCCGACTCGAGGACTCGATCCTCCGCTAGATCGCCAGACGATCACGCAGCCGGTAGAAGGCGACCGCCGCGGGCAGAAACCAGGGCCAGCCCGTGTAGTACGGTCGGCCCGGGAATTGGAGCCCGGCCAGCGCACTGTCGCCACCCGGTGCGCCCAGCATGCGCAGCCCGACTTTTCGCCCATAGTAGATCGCATGCGGGACGCCCTGACCACAGTACCCGAGGCAATGGTAGAGGCCATCGCACTCGCCCAGGTGCGGCATCGTGTCGAACGTGTACGCGACGAAACCCATCCACGCATGGGTGATGCGCACCCGCGCGAGGTCTGGAAACATCTCCGTCATCATCGCGCGCATCCGCGGGACCACCCGGGTCGCTTCCCGCTCGCCCGCCGACGCGCGACCGCCGAACAGGATGCGCCGTCCGTCGGGCGACGGGCGCACGTAGGTGACGACGCGGCGGGTGTCCCCGATGTTGCGACCTCGCGGAATCAAGCGGCGCACGAACGCCGGATCGAGCGCCTCGGTTGCGACGATGTAGCTGCCGATCGGCATCACCCGGCGGCGGTGCCACGGCGCGAACCGGCCGGTGTACCCGTTGGTCGCGATCAGCACCTGTTTCGCGCGAATTCGCCCACCGGTCGTCGCGAGCTCCATTTCGCGCCCACCGCGATCGATCGCCTGCACCGCGGTATGTCCGTAGATTCTCGCGCCCGCGGCACGCGCGCGCGCATCGAGGGAAACGACCAGGCGCGCCGGGTTCACCGCGGCGTCGTCGTGGACGACGAGGCCGCCATGGTAGAGCGGCGAAGCGATTTCCTCGTCGAGCCGATCGCGAGTGACGATCGAGGCGCGCTGCCGCAACGGCTCCGGCAGTTCGTCGACTTTCCGTTGCAGCGCCTCGAGGTGTCGAGGACTGTGGGCGCCACAGAACGACCCCACCTCCCGCCAGTCGCTGTCGAGCGTGCCGTCACGAGCGGCCTGACGCAGCTGCGCGATCGCCTCGTATCCTTCCTCGTAGAGCCGGTCGGCGACCGAACGACCGTGCCGAACCGCCAGTTCGTCGAGACCGGGTTTGAAGCTGAACGCCACCTGTCCGCCGTTGCGGGACGAACAACCGCCGCCGATCGGGCCGGCATCGAGTACGACGGTCGTGCGCCCCGCGGCGGCCGTCTCGCGCGCCGCGGACAGACCCGTGTAGCCCGCACCGACGATCACGACATCCGCCGCCGACGGGATCGGTCCGGCCGAAGAATCCGGCAGGGAAACCGCGTCCAGCCAATACACGCGGTCCAATGGCGCGTCGGCATCCGGATTCGCGGGGGCCGCCATCGTCGCCTCGGGCGCGACGACGGAATGCTGCCTGTTCGAGTCGCGAGCCATGAGTCCGGTTAAGGTAGCGCCGATGCGCGCGGACTGTCCAGGTCCCGAACCGGTGACCGTCCCGACGCCGTCGTCGGCCCATCGTGCGCGGCGCCTCTCGGTCGGGATGGTGTAGCATCACCTCCCGCCAAACCTGCCGTCGCGGCGCACGCGATGCGCCGTACGATCGACGAGGAGGATGCATGGGGATCGTCAAATTTCGCGCCGAGGAACTCGCCGGCGATTTGGGACAGGCGTCCCCGGTGGCCATGCCGCTCCATCCGCCGATCGCGATGATCCGCGCGAAGTCCTTCGAAGGCGCCGACGACGTCACCGAGACCGGACTCTGGGAATGCAGTCCGGGCGTCTGGCGGCGTCAGGTCGTGCTCGCGGAGTTCTGCTACTTCGTGCTCGGCGAGTGCACGTTCACTCCCGATGGCTCGGCGGCGATCGAGATTCGCCAGGGCGACGCGGTGTATTTTCCGGCCAATACACGCGGGGTTTGGGACGTTCGGTCGCTCCTGCGCAAGGTATACGTCGTATTCGGCCAGCGCTCCGCCTAGTCGTTGCCGATACGGCGTCGGCCACCCGGCTCCCGATGAGATCGCCGCTGCAATGGTGCGCCTTCCTCGCCGCGCTGATGGTCGCACTGGCTTGCGTGTCCCCGCGGGCCGTCGCCGCCGACGTCACCGTGCCCATCCTCGTGTACCACCACTTCGACGCCACGGTGCACGACGAAATGACGGTCCGACCGGGCACGTTCGAATGGCAGCTGCGCTACCTGCGGACCCATGGCTACCACGTGATCCGGCTGCGTGACTATGTCCGTTATCGCCGCGGCGCGGGCCCACCGCCACCGCCGCACGCGGTCGTCATCACCGCCGACGACGGGCGCCGCTCCGTGTACACGGTCATGTTTCCGCTGGTGCGCACCTGGGGCGTGCCGGTCACCCTTTTCATCTATCCGTCCGCGATCTCCAACGCCTCCTACGCGATGACGTGGCCGCAGCTCGCGGAGCTCGTGCGTAGCGGACTGTTCGACGTCGAGTCGCATACCTATTGGCATCCGAACTTCAAGACCGAAAAGGCACGACTCGACCCCCGTCGATATCGCGCGTTCGTGCAACGGCAGCTCGTCCTCTCCAAAGCCGTCCTCGAGCACCGGCTCGGCGTTCACGTGGACCTGCTGGCATGGCCGTTCGGGATCTACGACCCCGATCTGATGCGCGAGGCCGGCGCGGCGGGCTACGTCGCCGCGGTGTCGATCGAACGCAGGCCCGCGGGACCAAAGGACCCGCTGCTGGCGCTGCCGCGCTTCATCGTGACCGACCACGACGTCGGAGCGGCGTTTGCGAGACTCCTCGACCCCGCACCGAAGCACCACCCATCGCAAGCCGCACCGAAGGGTTCCCGATGAGCCGCCACTTCGGGCTCTTCGTGCTGCTCACCGCGCTGTTTGCCGGCGACGCCGGCGCGAATCAAATTCGAGGCCGGGTGGTGGATGCGGCAACCCGGCGCCCGCTCGCCGATGCGATCATCACGCTCGGCACGCGCACGACACGCACCGGTTCCGACGGCGGCTTCACGCTCGAGGGGACGGGAGCGCGCATCGGGGTGCGTGCGTACGGTCACGCGCGCGAGTGGTTGACCCCCGAACGACTCGAGCGCTCGGACGGTGTGATTGCGTTGCCCGCGCTCGTACCCAGGGCGCTCTACCTGTCCTCGTACGGCATCGCCGATCGCCGGCTGCGCGACGCGGCCCTCGCGCTCGCCCGCACGACCGCCGTCAACGCCCTGGTCGTCGACGTCAAGGGCGACCGGGGAATCGTCGCCTATCCAAGCCGCGTGCCGCTCGCGATCGCGATTCACGCGGTGCGGCCGCGGCTGATCCCCAACCTGCCCGCGCTCGTCGCCTCGCTCCATGCCGAGGGGATCTACAGCATCGCGCGCATCGTCGTGTTCAAGGACGACGTGCTGGCCGAGGCCCGGCCCGACCTCGCGGTGCACACCGCGAGCGGTGCGGTCTGGCGGGACGGCGAGAAGCTCGCGTGGACGGATCCGTTCAACCATGCAGTCTGGGACTACGACGTCGATCTCGCCGTCGAGGCCGCGCAGGCCGGGTTCGACGAGATCCAGTTCGACTACGTGCGCTTTCCGGACGACCGAGGTCTCGTGTTCTCGCGCCCGGGCACGCAGCAGAACCGCGTCGCGGCGGTCTCCGGCTTCCTGGCGCAGGCCCGCGCCGCGCTCGCGCCATACAACGTGTTCACCGCCGCGGACGTCTTCGGCTACGTCTGCTGGAATCAAAACGACACCGACATCGGGCAGACGCTGGGTTCGGCGTTGGCGCAGGTCGACTATCTCTCGCCGATGCTCTATCCGTCCTCGTTTCAGTACGGCATTCCCGGGTGCCGCGATCCGGTGTCCGATCCGCACGCGATCGTGCTGCGATCGCTGCAGCGCGCGCTCGAGCGGACCGGCGAGCGGCCGGATCGACTGCGGCCGTGGCTGCAGGCCTTTCGGGACTACGCCTTCGACCGGCGCCCGTTCGGTGCGCCGCAGATCCAGGCCGAAATCGCGGCCGCCGATGCGGCCGGCACGGACGGCTGGATGCTCTGGAATCCGAAGAACGTGTACTCGTCCGCAGGACTCCCACCGAAGGGACGGTGAGGCCGCGCGCGCGGCGTGGCCTTGTCTGCCACGAACGCGCGACATCGGATGCAGACGCCGTTGCCAGCCACCGGCGAGTCGGTGAGAATCGCAGGACGCTTGCAACACGGTCGAGTCGCGGAACGCCGAGGTTTCGCAAAGGCGCTTTTTGGCATGGCACGGACAACCCGGTTCTCGCTTGTGCAAGGCCTGATCTGATGCCCGCGGGTTCGGCGGCTGTTCGTCAGATCGCGGTGTCCGCGAGCGACGCGCCATTCATCATCGGCGTATCCGGACATCGGGATCTCGATCCAAGGGACAGGCCGCGGCTGCAGGCCGCGGTCACCGAATTCTTGCAGCAGATCCGCGCGGCTCTGCCGAACACGGAGATCCGGTTGATGGCCGGCATGGCGAGCGGCGCCGATCTCCTGGTGGCACGGTCGGCGCTCGATCTGGGTTTGGGCGTCGACGCGGTGCTGCCGCTGCCGCTGCAGCACTACGCGGCGGATTTCGAGGACGAAGCGCTCCGCGAGCTCGAGGCGGTGCTCGCGCGGCCGAATGTGCATCGTACGGAGCTTTCATTGGCAGCGGAGTCGGCGGCCGCGGGTCAGGTGCGCGAGGGCGAGCATCGCGAAGCGCATTATCTGAACCTCACCCGAACGCTGATCAGGACCTGCCATCTGCTGCTTGCCGTGTGGGATGGCGAACCATCCATGGCGCCCGGCGGCACCGCCGACACGGTGCTGCGATACCTGGGTCTGCGGTCGGACGACAGGCCGCAGGAGCGCCCGTTCCTGTTCAGCGATGCGCCGGCCGAGCAGGATCCGGACTCCCGGCTCGTCTATTGGATTCCGACGGCGCGCCGCGGCGGCTCGTCCGGCGCAAATCCGGTCATACCCTGTTATCTGGCGGGTCTCGGCGACGACGTGTTGCAGCGCTGGGCTTCGATGCCCAAGCCGTTGCACGAGCAACTCACCGAACTCAATGCCTACAACCACGAGTATCGACTGATCGCCACCCGCCGAGGGGCGCACACAGCCGTCGACTCGCTGCTCGGCTCGCTGACGGACGACGTGCCCTTGCCGGGTGCGGCGCGTTCCTGGCTCGAACAGATCGATGCGCAGTACGGCAAGGCCGATGCGCTCGCGCTGCACTTTCAGGCGCGATCCGATCGTCTCTTCGTGTTCTTCACCGTGACGACGTTCCTGATGGGTCTCGCCTATCTCGCATACGACAAGTTCGACGCGACCCGGATGCTGCTGCTGGCCTACCTCTTTGTCCTGCTGTCGGGCTTCGGACTGTACTTGCTCCTCAATGGACGTCATTGGTTCGGCAAACACCTGATGTATCGCGCGCTCGCCGAGACATTGCGGGCGAAGTTCTATCTGTCCGTGGCCGGCGCGGA
>JAKBCG010000051.1 GCA_021808035.1 Pseudomonadota bacterium | reverse complement strand
CCGAGATCGCCGCGTACGGATTCGCGCCGGTGCTCCCCGCGAGCCGGACGGTCGAGGTGCTCGCGTTCTGTTCGTGGTCCGCGTGCAGGATCAACAGCAGGTCGAGCGCCTCGGCGGCGATCGGATCGATCGAGTAGGGCTCGCAGGGCACGGCGAAGAGCATGTTCAGGATGTTCGAGCAGTACCGCAGATCGTTGCGCGGGTAGACGAACGGCTGGCCGAGCGAGTGCTTGTAGGCGGCCGCCGCGATCGTCGGGAGCTTCGCGATGATGCGGTGCGCGAAGATCTCCCGATGTCGCGGGTCATTGATGTCCGTGCTGTCGTGATAGAAGGCCGCCATCGATGCGACCACCGCCGACACCATCGCCATCGGATGCGCGTTGTGGTGGAAATCCTCGAAGAACCGCAGCAACTGCTCGTTGATCATCGTGTGCCGCGTGATCGAGCATTGGAACGCGTCGAGTTCCTGCTTCGACGGGAGCGATCCGTAGATCAACAGATTCGCGACTTCGAGGAACGTCGACTTCTCGGCGAGCTGTTCGACCGGGTAACCGCGATAGAGCAGCATCCCTTCGTCGCCGTCGATGAACGTGATCTTGCTCTCGGTGCTCGCGGTCGCCATGAATCCGGGATCGAAGGTGAACAGCCCGTGGTCCTTCGGTATCGGCGCGATGTCGAGCACTGGCGGCCCCATCGTGCCGCTGCGCGCCTCGAGAACGGAGGTCTTGCCGGTCGCCAGGTTCTTCAGTTCGTACTTCGTGGTCATGCGCTCATCCACTGCTCAAGGAGACCCGCCGGTATCGAGGTTCGGAAGGTTTGCACGAGCGCGCCAACGAAAGCAAGCGGCCGCGCCGCGCGGATCGAACCGCGCCGGGCGCGACTCGTCGCGTCGCGTGGGATGCGTCGCGTGGGATGAAACGGGAAGTGATTCGCGTTCTACGGCGCCGGATCGCGCCGATCCGCGTACGTGGCGCCGGACCCGCGTCCCGGCGCCATCGGCGCTCTGCCTCAGCCGCGCGTCGCGGCTGCCGCGTATTTCTTGCGGAACTTGTCGACCCGGCCGCCGGTATCGACGATCTTCTGCTTGCCGGTGTAGAACGGGTGGCAGTTCGAACACACTTCGATCTGCAAGTCGTGCCCGATCGTCGAGCGCGTCTTGAAAGTATTCCCGCAGCTGCAGGTCACCGTGATGTCTTGGTATTCGGGATGGATGCCGGCCTTCATGAATCTGGTCCTCGAGAGTCCTCTACGTGTCGTCCGGGCAGAATCGCCGCGCGCCTCGCGACGCGACGCCATGCCGCCTGATCGTGCCGTCCCGGGCCGATCCGCCGGCGCCAAACGGGCCGCGAAGTTTAGCCGTTCGCCCGAACGACGACAAGCGGTCTGCGACACCGATCCCTACCCGCCGTCGTCAGAGGACGATTGTCCACAATTCCTGTGGATAACTCTGTGGAGGAAGGATACCTCGTCGATGCACAGGCGCGAAAATTAGCGAATCTGTTGAGATGATCAAAAAATAGACAGGCTATTTTGCCTTATTAAAACAATGAGTTATATAAACCATTTGACCTATTGTCGTTGCAATGTGTCGTAGGTGCCGCATTCAGGCGGGTCCCTGATGGGATGTGCATAAGCTCAGGCGAGGAAATCGGCCTGCAGGTCGTTGAGGAAGCGCCGGCCGAGTGCGGTCGGCCGCCAACCGCCCGGTCGAGCCTCGAGCAAACCGCGCCGCACCGCGCGCTCGAGCGGCGCCATGATGAATTCGATCGCGAGCCCGGTGCGCTCCTCGAGCAATGCACGGTCGAACCCGTCGATCAGGCGCAGCGCATTCAGCAGGAATTCGAACGGCAGATCGGCGCGCGCGACGCGCGTTCGTTCACCGCATCGGCCTGCGATTGCGGCGGCCGCGTACGCGCCGGGCATCCGCGGTTTCACGCTGCGCCAGATCTGCGCTGGCAACTCGAGGCTCAGCTTGCCGTGAGCGCCCGCGCCGATGCCGAGGTAGTCGCCGAATTCCCAGTAGTTCAGGTTGTGACGACAGCGCGCGCCCGCGCGCGCGTACGCCGAGACCTCGTACTGCCGATACCCGGCGTCGGCGAGCGCGCGACCGCACTCGACCTGCATCGTATACGCCGAATCCTCGTCGGGCAGCACCGGTGGCCGCGCATGGAACGGCGTCCCCGGCTCGAGCGTGAGCTCATAGTGCGATAGGTGCGCCGGGCCGAGCGCGCACGCCGCGACGACGTCCGCGAGCGCGCGTTCCGGGGTCTGGCCGGGAAGCGCGTACATGAGGTCGAGATTGAAGTTCGCGAGGCCCGCGGCGTGCAGCTCCTCGACCGCCGCGAACGTCTCGCGCGGCGAATGGATCCGCCCGAGCGCGCCGAGCGCCGCGGCATCGAAGCTTTGCGCGCCGAGCGAGACGCGGTTGATTCCCGCCGCGCGATAACCGGCGAAAGTGCCGCGCTCGACCGTCCCCGGATTCGCTTCCAGCGTGATCTCTGCGTCGGTCGCGAACGGCGCGCGGGCGCGCAGCCCGTCGAGCAGGCGGGCGATCTCATCGGCGGCGAACAGGCTCGGCGTGCCGCCGCCGAGGAATACGGTCTCGATCCGGCGGTTCCCGATCGACGGGAGCTCGGCCGAGAAATCGGCGAGCAGCGCATCGATGTACGCCGGATCCGGACGCGCCGAGCGCAGCTCGTGGGAGTTGAAATCGCAGTACGGGCATTTGCGCACGCACCATGGCAGGTGCACGTACAGCGACAGCGGGGGCAGCGTATTCAGCGGCGGTGGTCCCCGGCGCCCGGCGCGAGCCGTTCGAGGCGCTCCCGCAGGACGCGCATCGCGACGCCCCGATGGCTGATCCGGTTCTTGTGCGCCGGGTCGAGTTGTGCCGCCGTGCAGCCGAGGTCGGGCACGAGAAAGTGCGGATCGTATCCGAAGCCGGCCGTGCCGCCCGGCGCATCGACGATTCGGCCCTCCCAAGTCCCCTCGGCGAGCAGCGGCGCGGCGGCCGGGTCGGCCGGCAGGTAGACGAGCACGCAGCGATAGCGGGCGGCGCGTCGCTCCGGCGGCACGCCGGCGAGCGCGGCGACGAGCTTCGCGTTGTTCTCGGCGTCGCTCGCGCCGGGGCCGGCATAGCGCGCCGACCGAACGCCGGGCGCCCCGGCGAGCGCGTCCACCTCGAGTCCCGAATCGTCCGCGATCACCCCGAGTCCGGTCGCCGCGCGTGCGTGCCGCGCCTTGAGCAGGGCGTTCTCGAGAAAGCTCGCGCCGGTCTCCTCGGGAGGCGCGACCGCGTGCTCCGCGAGACCCGCGACCTGGAACGGCAAGCCCTCGAGCAGCGCGCGGAGCTCGCGCCACTTGCCGGGGTTGCCGGTGGCGATCAGCAGTCGGCTAACCGCCGCGCGCACCGATTTGCGCCGCGTGCAGACGGCCGATCCCGGTGGCGGCCAGATCGAGCAGACGGTCGAGCTCGTGGCGGCGGAACGCGTGACCCTCGGCCGTGCCCTGGATCTCGATGAAGGCGCCGCCGCTGTTCATCACCACGTTCATGTCGGTCTCCGCATCGGAATCCTCGGCGTAGTCGAGATCGAGCACGGCGAGCCCGCGGTAGATGCCGACCGAGACCGCGGCGACCTGCCCGTGCAGCGGGTTCGCGCGCAGCGTGCGTCGCCCGAGCAGCGTGTCGATCGCGTCGGCCAGCGCGACGTAGCCCCCGGTGATCGCCGCGGTGCGCGTCCCGCCGTCGGCCTGCAAGACGTCGCAATCGATCGTGACCGTCCGCTCGCCGAGCGCCTTGAGATCGACGATCGCGCGCAGACTCCGGCCGATCAACCGCTGGATCTCCTGCGTCCGGCCCGACTGCTTGCCCCGCACCGCCTCGCGCGCGCCGCGCGTGTGCGTCGCGCGCGGCAACATGCCGTACTCGGCGGTGATCCATCCCTGCCCCTTGCCGCGCAGGAACGACGGCACCCCGTCCTCCACGGTCGCGGTACACAGCACGCGGGTGTCGCCGAATCCGACCAGCACCGAGCCTTCCGCGTGTCGGGTATAGCCACGCGTGAACGCCAGTGCGCGCAATTCGTCCGGCGCGCGGCCGCTCGGTCGCGCGCTCATGCGGCCCGCCAACGCAGCGCCGCGGCACTCGTGTTGTCGCTGTAGGGCGCGGATGCATCCACCGCGCGGCCGCCCAACGCGGTCAGCGCCGCTCGCAGCGGCTCGTCGGTGGTTTCGGCGAAGCGCACCAGGTCTTCCTCCTTCAAGCCGGACCAGAATCCGTCGGTGCACAGCAACAACAGGTCCCCGGGCTCGAGCCGGCGCAGCGAAGAGAGACTCATCTCCGGCAGCACCGGATCCCCGCCGAGGCAACACTCGACGTAGTTGCGCATCGGATGCCCGTGGATCTGCGATTCCGTGATCAGCCCCTCGCGCAACAGCACCTCGACGTGGCTGTGATCCCGGGTACGCTCGACGACCCGGTGCGCGCGCAGCTGGTAGACGCGGCTGTCACCGACATGTGCCCAATAGGCGGACGCTCCCTGCACCAGGCAGACCGCGCAGGTCGCCCTCGGTCGCGCCTCGACCGCAAGCCCGCGGCCGAGCTCGGCCACCGCGTCGTGCGCGCGGCCGATCGCGAGGTGCAGGAACCCGAGCGGGTCGAACACGGGATGCGCGGTCTGCCAGAACGCCTCCAGCAGCGTCGCGAGCGCGGTCTCCGCGGCACGCGCACCCTCGGCGTGACCGCCCATGCCGTCGACCACGACGAGGAGCGCCGAGTGCTCGTCGGCGGCTGCCGCGACCCGGTCCTGGTTCTCTTCGCGATGGCCGATCAGGCTCACGTCCGCGATCTCTATTTGCAATGAACGCTCCCGAGGTTCTGCTAGACTTTCGACGATTATCACCGATTTACGGCCGCGAACCCTATGATCCGAAGCATGACGGGCTTCGCCCGCCGCGAGAGCCATTGCAGCTGGGGCATGCTCGCGTGGGAGCTGCGGACCGTGAACCACCGCTTCCTCGAGATCGCGCTGCGCCTGCCCGAGGAATGCCGGCCGATCGAGGCACGCATCCGCCACGGGATCGGTGCCGCGCTGCGCCGGGGCAAGGTCGACGGCACGTTGTCGTTCCGACCGGCGGCGACCGCCGCCACCCTCGACATCGACACCCGGCTGCTCGAATCACTCGCGGCCCGTGCGCGCGACGCAGCGGCGCTCGCCGGACCCGCCGCCCGCATCGAGGTCGTCGACCTGCTGCGTTGGCCCGGCGTGGTCCGCGACGCCGCGCAGGAATCCGCGCCGATCCAGGAGGCCGCGCTCGAGCTGCTGCAGGACGCGCTCGCCGAACTGGGACGGTTCCGCGACGCGGAGGGAGCAAGGCTCCAGGCCGGCCTCGAACAGCGCTGCAGTGGCCTGCTCGACCTCGCCGAGCGGGTCGCGGCCCGGCGCCCCGGCATCGTGGAGCGCCAGTACGCGAAATTGCGCGAGCGGATCGCCGAGTTCGGTGTCATGGCCGATCGCGGCCGCCTCGAGCAGGAGCTCGCGATCCTCGCGCAACGGCTCGACGTGGACGAGGAAATCGACCGTCTGCGCGGTCACGTCGCCGAGATACGCACGGCCTTCGGTGTGGACGAGCCCGCCGGTCGCCGGCTCGATTTCCTGATGCAGGAGCTCAATCGCGAGGCCAACACGCTGTCATCGAAGTCGCAGGACGTCGAGACGACGCGCGCGGCCGTCGACATGAAGGTCCTGATCGAGCAGATGCGCGAGCAAGTGCAGAACATCGAATGACTTCCAGCGTCGTCCGGAGACTTCCGGAGGGAACGCTGCAAGCCACTGAATTTCTGGGAGTTTTACCCAATATCGTCCACTAGCCTCCAGCGACCTCTGGGCTACACTTGTAGCTAGAGGCGTAGCTAGAACGGCGTCGAGTTGTAGCTAAATTTGTAGCTGCCATTCGACGAGCAAGGGGTGTTCGTGCAGTGCTGGAAGCACTCCACGAACACCCCGAAGCAAGACAGCGAGGGGCGAAATGGCGCGCGCGAAACTCACGGCGCTGGCGGTGGATCGAGCGCATCGGGCCGGCGCACCGGTGCTCTTGAGTGACGGCGACGGGCTCTACCTTCGCAAGCAGAATCGCGAGAGCGCCTCGTGGACCTTGCGCTATACCTTCGCAGGCCGACCGCATTGGCTGACCCTCGGCAACTATCCCGATATGCCACTCGCCCAGGCGCGCATCGAGGCTCGTCAGGCGCGCGTACTGCTCGACAAGCAGCAGGATCCGCTGTCCGTCCGACGCGCCGCCCTGGCGGAAGAGCGCCAGAAGGGCTCGTTCAAATCGCTGTGCGAGGACTGGTACCGGGCCGAAGTCCAGGCGCGCGGCCTCAAGCACCCCGCCGTGCCGCGCCGGTATCTCGACAAGTACCTGCTGCCGAAGCTCGGACGATTTGCGGCGAGCGACATCACGCCGGCCGACGTGGCACAGCTTCTCGATGACCTCAAGGGCCGTTCCCCGACGGCGGCGAATGATCTTTTGCGCTTCACGCGACGGATTTTCGCCTTTGGCGTACGGCGTCGTTTCCTGATGAGCAACCCGGCCAGGCCCGCCGCTGCCAGCCAGGGCACCAACCCATTCAAACCGATCAGGGTGGACGTGGAGAAGCGCGCGGGAGTTGCCATCGCGGTCAGCGTGCGCCCAGCCGGGTCGCAACGGCATTGCGAGTTTCCGGACTCAGGCGAGCGAACTCCTCTTCGGTCAACAGGCCTTCGGCGTGCAGACCGGCGAGCATCTCCAATGCCGTCGAACGCCGCGGGTCGTTGAAGAGCCGGGCGATCTCGCGATCGCGCTGCTGAACGAGCTCGAAGAGAGTCTGGTAGCGCTCGTGGGTACCTTTTGAGCTGTCCCGCACGACTTGTTCGACCTCGCGGAACACTCGATCACAATAGCGCTCCAGGGCGAGCGGGTGCACGGCGCGCAGCAGTTTCCAGTCGGCTTCCTTGATGGCGTGTTGCATAGGGTGCATCCGTATGAGACGGCCTTTTTCCGCCTGGAGCGCCGCGAGCCGATCCTGCTCCGTCACGGTGATTCCATCTCCGCCGCCAGCTCCTTGACGTACTTTCCATAGCTGAACACTCGACCCCGCTGCCGGTTGGTGAGCTCTCCCACTACACCGATGGTCTCGAGATGGGCGAGCGATTTGTTCACCGTGGCGGCCGTAAGTCCGGTGGCCTTGACTAGCGATGTTGCAGTGGAGATGGGCTGCCGCTGCAGTGCCTGATGGACCGCGAGGGCGGAGGGTGCTGCGCGTCCCAGGCGGGCGATTCGGTCGCGATCGGCGTTGACCAGCGCCAGCAGCGCGTTCGCGGTTGCCACGGCTTGGGTCGCACTCGCCTCGATGCCTTCCGCGAAGAAATCCAGCCAGCGCTCCCAGTCGCCGCGCAGTCGGACATCATTCAGCAATTCGTAGTAGAGCGCCCGGTGCCTCTTGAAGTACAGGCTTGGATAGAGCATCGGCTCGCGCAATACCCCGTCGGCGACCAGCTGCAAGACGATGAGCAGCCGACCGATACGTCCATTGCCGTCGAGGAACGGGTGGATGGTTTCGAACTGCACATGGACCAGTGCCGCCTTGAGCAGCGGTGGCACGGGTTCGGGTTCGTCGTTGAGAAATCGTTCCAGTGACGCCAGACACGTTGCCACGTCACTGGCCGGTGGCGGGACGAACACGGCATTGCCGGGTCGGGTACCGCCTATCCAAACCTGAGAACGGCGCAGCTCGCCCGGCGCCTTGGCCTTCCCACCGGGGTGCGAGAGCAACACCTTGTGCATCTCGCAGAGCAAGCGAGTACACGCCGGCAGGCCGCCGCGAAGTTTCTTCAGTCCCCGCTCCAGCGCTGCCACGCACCGACTGACCTCCCGGGCATCCTCGACGGGTACGCCTGGCTCCTCATCGACCTCGTAGAGCAGCAGATCGGCGAGTGAGGATTGGGTGCCTTCGATTTGCGAGGACAGCACCGCCTCTTTGCGCACAAAGCTGTAGAGGAGCAACGCCGCATTGGGCAGCAGTGAGGTAACGGAATCGAGTCGACCCAGCGCGACGAGCGCCGCGTCGAACTTGTGCCGCAACGCCCCCGACCACAAGATGGGCGGGTCCGGCGGCAGCGGTGCCGGAACGAACGCCTGGAACGGTTCTCCTGCCGTCGAGACGCTGATGTAGTGACCGGGTTGGGGTCGATCCATGCGGACTCAGAGAGCCTAAAATAACGCCCGGTCTTATTTTAGGTTAATGAAACAACCTAAATCAACGACTCCGGGCCTGCTCGGCGAGCGCGGTCTGGCCCTGGTTTTTCAGCGCTTCGCTGGTGGCAAGCCATCGGCGCTCCAGAGCTTGCCGTGTCTCGCGGATTTTCCGTTTGGCGGAATCGCCGACCCGATCCCCCGTCCGTAGAGCCTCTGCCGCTGCATGGGCACGCTCGCGCATGTGGGTGGATGAGCCGCGCTGAGCCGCGCGATAGATGCCGTCGGACTTCCGCGGGCGTGTTTCCCCGCGCACGAAACGCGGTGTCGCATTGGCCGCGACGCCGACCCGGCGCAGCTGGTGCGCGAATTCCTCTCGCCACTGGCGCAGCGTGGCCTTGCGGATATTCATGCGTTCACCCTGCTCGCTGACCGCCTTGACGATGACATGCACGTGGGGGTGCGGCTCATCGGTATGCAGCGCCAGGACATAGCGATGCTTGAACGCCAGTTGCTCGCGGCAGAATCCCTGCGTCGCAGCAAGCACCTTGGCCGCCGGCGTTCCGGCCGGCATCGAGAACACCAGCTTGTGCACGAGCTTCGGCGCCCGCCGTCCCTTCAATCCGCCGAGACCCGACTGGCATTCCGCCAGGTCGAGATCCCAGTCCTCGATCAGGTCTGTGGCGGCGTCGCCATCCTGGAGCCGCTGACCGTCGTCGGCCAGCAGTTCCACATCCCCCTGCCGGCCGACGTACGCCAGGTGCTGGCGCACCACCGCCGCCGAAATGGCGCCGGCCGGCAATACCTTGACCATGACTTCCGGCGTGCGGGCGACGGTGCGTGCGATCTGCTGGATCTGCGCCGGCGACAGGCGGTCACGCCGGTCGGGGCCCCATCGACCATGGCTCACGATCTCCAAGAAAGGTTCATCAGGGATGCGTTTCGACATACCCGACCTTCCAGCTCACGGCGTTTTCCCGGAGCAGCGCTTTGACGTGATCCCGCAGGGCCTCGCAGACCCGGAGCATTGCCTGGAATTCAACGGGATGAGCCTTGCGGTCGAGGTAGAGCAAATAGTCGGCGAAGCCGAAGCCGGACTTCATCGGAAATTCGCGCACGGCGATGCCGCGGCCGGCGGTCAGGTCCAGGTCGTCGCGGTCCTGCACGAGCCAACCGGACGCAATTAGTTTCGCGTCGATGTCGTGGCGGGTCTTCTGCTCCGGAGTTTCGATCACAGGAAGCGCCAGATCACCGAACGCGCTGGCAGCTACGGGAGAGACCAGCCGCGTAGGCGGTTGCATGCATCATCACAATTCCCGTTGCCTCCCTGATTGGCGGTTCGTACAGTCTAGTTTCCAACCCCGCCGACGATAGAATCTCCGGCTCGACGCCTCCCTCGCGGAGGCGTCTATGATTTCGCATTAGCAATTGCGACCGCAGCTCCCTTGGCCATCAAGTAACCTTACCCGGCATGATCCGAAATGTGGCCCAGGGTGGCTGTAGCTGGAAGTGTAGCTACTTAGGGAAATGACCGGTGTTAGTCGATACGAATCATAAAGTTATGCTCGTTCCGCGCGAGCAGGTGCAGAACGTCGAGTAACCCCGTGGGCACCGATCGCGCCAACAACGGCGGCCGCGGCCGCCTCTACGTGATCGCCGCGCCGTCGGGCGCCGGCAAGACGAGCCTGGTCAAAGCGCTGGTTCAAAGCGACCCCGGACTGCGGTTCTCGGTCTCGTACACGACCCGAGCGCGGCGGCCGAACGAGATCGACGGGCGCGATTACCATTTCGTCTCCGTCGAGCGCTTCCAGGAGATGGCCGCACGCGGGGAGTTTCTCGAGCATGCCCGGGTGTTCGACAACCATTACGGCACTGGACTCGAGACGGTACGCCGCGCGCTCGACCGGGGCGAGCGGCTGTTGCTCGAGATCGACTGGCAGGGCGCGCGGCAGGTACGCGCCCGGCTGCCGGAGGCGCGTACGATCTTCGTGCTGCCGCCGTCGCTCGCCGCGCTCGAACAACGGCTTCGAGGCCGCGGCACCGACACGGACGAGGTGATCCGGCGCCGCCTGCGCGATGCGGTCGCGGACATCGGGCATTGCGTCGAGTTCGACTACATCGTGGTCAACGACCGCTTCGACCGCGCGCTCGCGGACCTGCGCGCGATCGTCTCGGACGGCGGCGCGGACCTCGCGGCCGGGCGCGCGCAGGTTGGCGACCTGATCGCGGCGCTCACGGCCGATGCGCCCGGCGGGCGCGCGGGCTGAAAACCTGACGGACGGCCGCGATTTCTGCTAACCTGACCGATCTATAACGGCAGCCGCCGAAGCGTTCGCGCGAGGATCGATCCGACCCATGGCCCGCATCACCGTCGAAGACTGTTTGCAGAACGAACCGAACCTGTTCAACCTCGTGCTGCTCGCGGCGAAGCGCGCGCGACGGCTCGCGAACGGCGCCGAGGCGACCGTGGAATGGGAGAACGACAAACCGACGGTGGTCGCGCTGCGCGAGATCGCCGCCGGACACGTCACGATGGCGATGCTCGAGGAGCCCGAGGAACCGGCCCCGCAGGCGGCCCCGGAGCTCGAGATGCCGTCGGATTTCCGCGCGCCACAACTCGGTTTGGGGGATTGACCCCGGGCACGCCCCCCGCCAGGGCCCGATGGACTATGCGTCGTCGATATTCGGATTCCTGCCCGGAGTCAGGCGCTCGACCGGGATCGGCGGCCTTTTAGACAAAGTCGAGACCTACCTGCCGCCCGCGCAGATCGAGCGGGTTCGCGAAGCCTACGAATTCGGCGCCGAGCGGCACCGGGGTCAGACGCGGATATCCGGCGAGCCGTACATCACCCATCCGGTCGCGGTCGCCGGGATACTCGCCGACCTGCACCTCGACGGCGACACCCTGATCGCCGCG
>JAKBCG010000050.1 GCA_021808035.1 Pseudomonadota bacterium | reverse complement strand
CCCGCGCGCAGCAGGCCCGCGACCGCGAGCAGCATCAAGGACACGGTGCAGTTCCCGCCGATGAAGTCCTTGATCCCACGGCGCCGCGCCGCCTCCATCACCGGCCGGTTCACCGGATCGAGCACGATCACCGCGTCGTCATTCATCCGCAGCGTCGACGCCGCGTCGATCCAGTAGCCGTCCCAGCCGGCCGCGCGCAGGCGCGGATGGATCGCCTGGGTGTACTCGCCGCCCTGCGCGCTCACCAGGATCGGCAGCTTCGCGAGCGCCTCGAGGTCGTGCGCATCCTCGACCGGCCCTGCCGCGCGGCCGATCGGCGGCGCCGCGGCGCCGATCCGGGAGGTGCTGAAGAACGTCGGCTCGAACACGTCGAAGTCGCGCGCCGCCCGCATCCGCTCGAGCAGCACCGACCCGACCATGCCCCGCCAGCCGATGATTCCGACTCGATTCACGCTGATCCCGCCCTCACCCACCGAGGATGAATTCACGCGCCGGCTCGCGCAGATTGTAATTCGAGGCCATCGCGTAACCATACGCGCCGCAATTCGCGAGCAACAGCACGTCGCCCTCCTCGGTCGGCGGCAGCCAGCGATCGGTCGCGAGCCGGTCGGCCGACTCGCAGATCGGGCCGACGACCGTCGCGATCTCGGTCGCCGGCTCGCCGAGGCGCGTCAGGTTCACGACCTCGTGGTGCGCGCCATAGAGCGCGGGCCGTATCAAGGAGTTCATCCCCGTGCCGATGCCGACGTAGCGCACGTCGCCCTTGCCCTTGAGCTGCGTGACCCGCGACACCAGCACCCCGGCGCGGGCGACCAGATACCGCCCCGGCTCCATCCAGAAACGCAGACGCGGGTGGCGCGCGCGCAGGCTGGCGACACCGCGGTCGAGTGCGGCGAGGTCGACCTCGTCGCCGCCGGGGTAGTCCGGCACGCCGAGCCCGCCGCCCAGGTCGACGATCCCGACGTCCGGAAACCGCGCGGTGAGTTCCGCGAGCAGCGTGCCGGTCTCCACCCAGCTGTCGGCATCGAACACTCCGCTCCCGGCGTGCGCGTGCAATCCGATCACGCGGACCCCGAGCGACCGCGCTGCCTGCGCGAACTCGCCGAGCTCCGCGACCGGGACGCCGAATTTCGAATACATGCCCGCGGTTCGCACGTGTTGGTGGTGACCCCGGCCGAAACCAGGGTCTACCCGAACGAATATCTCTTTTCCTTCAAATAGCTGCGGCCAATTCTTCAAAGGATAGGTGTTGTCCAGCGTGACCCGGACGCCGCGCTCGAAGCCAAAGGCATAGTCGCTGCGCGGCGCGAAGTTCGGTGTGTACAGCACGTCCTTCGCGTCGAGACCCGGCACCGAGTCGAACGCGCGCCGCAGCTCGCCGGGAGACACGCATTCCAGCATGAAACCCGCGGCGTGCAGTCGGCGCAGAATCACCGGATGACCGTTGGCCTTCATCGCATAGGCGAAGCGATCGATCGAGCGGATCTGCCGCAAGCTCGTGGCCGCCGCGTCGATCGTGTCCAGATCGTAGACGTACGCAGATGATTCTTTATTCGTTATTTCAATTAGTTGTGAACGTTTATTGAAGTCAATCCACCATTGCTGCGCCGGGGGTACCGGCGGCTTCGTCGGTGCGAACAACTCCTGCCAGGTCGGCCCGAGCACTTCGTCCGAGCCGATCCGCTGGATCAGGCGCTCATGCAGTTGCTGCACCAGACGATCACCCTGCGACTCGTCGATCACGAACGCGAAGTTCAGATCGTTCGCGGCCTGGGTCACGAGGTAGATCTTCTGGTCCTGGAATATCTCGAACGCGGCGCCGAGCTCGTGCAGGATTCCGCGGATGTTGTGGCCGAGCAGGCTCAAGCTCGCGCAGGGACCGATCACGCTCACCCGGCACAGCGCGCCGAGCGCGCGGGTGAGCCGGTCGATCGCGGCGGCATCGAGGGTGTTCGCGGCTGGATCGAGCGAGACCGTGACGTTGGTCTCCGAGGTCGAGATCAGGTCGACCGAGAGGCCCTGGCGCTTGAACACCTGGAACGCGTCGGCGAGGAAGCCGACCTGGTGCCACATCCCCGGGCTCTCCATCGAGACCAGGGTGATGCCCTTCTTGATCGCGATCGCCTTTACGCGAGCGGCGCTGTCGACCACGTCCGACGAGACGATCGTCCCCGGAAGCTGCGGCGCCTGGGTCGCATAGACGTGCAACGGGATCCCATATTGCCTCACCGGCATCACGCAGCGCGGATGCAGCACCTTCGCGCCGTTGCTCGCGATTTCCTGGGCCTCGTCATAGTGCAACGCACGCAGCAGCCGCGCGGTCGGCACGTCGCGCGGATTCGCGCTGAACATCCCGGGCACGTCCGTCCAGATCTCCAGGCGCACCGCCGCAAGCTTGGCCGCGAAATACGCGCCGGACGTGTCCGAGCCGCCGCGCCCAAGCAGCACGGTCTCGCCGGCTTCGTCGGCCGCGATGAAGCCCTGGGTGATCACGACGGCCTCGAGCGCGGCCCAGTCGGCCTGCAGCCCGGCGTCCGGCGCGTAATCGCAGGTGGCCGACAAGAACGCCGCCTTCGCGTTCGACCCCTCGCGCCGCTCCGCCCGCAGCACGCGCCGCGCGTCGACCCAGGTGGTCGCGATGCCGGCCGCGTTCAGGTAGATCGCGCCGATCGCGGTTGCGAGCAATTCCCCCATCGCCATCACGCGCGCGCGCACCCGGTCGCTCGACTCGCGGGTCTCGGCGATCGAGCGCGCGATTCGCCGGAGTTCCTCGAGCAGCGTCTCGAAGCGGGCGTCGGCGGCGATCCCGAGGTCCGCGGCGAGCGCCCGGTGCTTCGCCTCGATTGCCTCGAGCACCGGTTCATGGTGCCCCTCGACCGCCGCGCCGAGCAGGGCTTCGAGTCGATCGGTGATTCCGGACAGCGCCGAGTGCACGACCACGGGCCGCAGCCCGTCCGCACGGCGCGCCCGGATCACGTCCGCGATGTTCCGCCAGTTCGCCGCGCTGGAGACGCTCGTGCCGCCGAACTTCAGCACGACCCAGCGAGAGGCCTCCTGGCTCATCGCCGGCGCCGGCGATCAGCGCTCACCGGTCATTCTTCTTCGAAGGTATCGCGCAGCTCACGCGCGAGCTGACGTTCGGCCAGCACGTCCTCGACCCGGCTCCAAGCCGCCTTGCCTCGTTTGCCCGGCGGGGCGGCCTTCGGTCGCCGTTCAGCGCGCTCCAACAAGGGTTCGAATTCCTGCGAGTCGTCGTTGTCGCCGAGGAATTCGTCGTCGATATCGAAATGCTGGTTCGCTCGTTGGCTCATGGGTCGAGAAAAGCCCTTCAAATCAATGGGATCATGGGTCAGCCCGGGCACGAAGTCCGGCACTATAGCCGATTCCGTCCGGCATTCAACACCATGGGGACTCCGACCGGCAGCATCAAGCCCAGCCATGCTGCGTCGCGAGGTCGCCGGCAACCCGCCGGCGACCCCGCCAAAACGCGGCATTCCAGGGGTCGCGCGAGCCTCAGGTGCCGGTTCGTGTCGCCGACCGGTTCTCAGGCAAGGCGCCGGCCGCGATCGCACGATTCACCGCCGACAACACCGCGAGGAGCGACGCGGTGATGATGTTCGAGTGCATGCCCGCGCCGAACAGGGTACGGCGCGATCGGGTCGTGATCTCGATGTAGCAGACCGCCTTTGCCGAGCTTCCCTGACTGCGCGAGTGCTCCTCATAGGACAGCACGTCGAAATCCAGCCCGATCGCATCGACGATCGCGTCGATCGGCCCGGAACCCTGGCCGTGCCAGGTCTCGATCCGCCCGTCGCGCTCGACCTGCAGGGAGATCCGTTCGCTGTCGACGCCATCAGTCGATGCGGCAAGCTGATGCGAACGGTACGCGAACGGTCGGCGGGGCACGAGATATTCGGCGTTGAACAGCGACCAAATCTCTTCAGAAGTCAATTCTTTACCCGTGGTATCTGCCGCGGCTTGCACGACCTGGCTGAACTCGATCTGCAAGCGTCGCGGCATCACCAACTGGTAGTCGCGCTCGAGCAGGTACGCAATCCCGCCCTTCCCCGACTGGCTGTTCACCCGGATGATCGAGTCGTACGAGCGGCCGAGGTCGGACGGATCGATCGGCAGGTACGGCACGTCCCAAGCCCCCTCGCTCGCGCGGGCGCCGAGCCCCTTCCTGATCGCGTCCTGGTGCGATCCGGAGAACGCGGTGAACACCAGGTCGCCGACGTAGGGATGGCGCGGGTGGATCGGCAATTGATTACATGCTTCCGCACAGCGGGCGATCTCGTTGATATTAGAAAAATCTAGTTTTGGATCAATTCCTTGCGTATACATGTTAAGAGCGAGCGTCACGATATCGACGTTCCCCGTGCGCTCGCCGTTGCCGAACAGCGTGCCTTCGACCCGCTCCGCGCCCGCCATCATCGCGAATTCCGCCGCAGCGACGCCGGTGCCGCGGTCGTTGTGCGGATGGATGCTGAGGATCACCGAGTCGCGCCGCGCGACGCGACGACCGAACGCCTCGATCTGGTCGGCGTACACGTTCGGGGTCGCCACTTCGACGGTCGCGGGGAGGTTCAGGATCGCCTTGCGCGCAGGCGTCGGCTCCCAGACCGCGGTCACCGCGTCGCAAATCTCGACCGCAAAGTCCAATTCCGTGCCGGTGAAGCTCTCCGGGCTGTACTGGAAGGTCCACTCGGTGTCCGGATGGCGCAGCGCCGATTCGCGCACCGCCTCCGCGCCCCGGACCGCGATATCGATGATCCCGGCGCGGTCGAGCCGGAACACGAGCCGGCGTTGCGCCTCGGAGGTCGAGTTGTAGACATGCACGATCGCCCGCCGCACCCCGGCGAGCGCTTCGTAGGTCTTGCGGATCAGCTCGGGGCGGGCCTGGGTCAGCGCCTGCACCGTCACGTCGTCCGGGATCAGGCCCTGCTCGATGATCTCGCGAACGAAATCGAAATCGGTCTGCGACGCCGCGGGGAAACCGATCTCGATCTCCTTGAAGCCCACCTTCAGCAGCATCTCGAACATCCGTCGCTTGCGCGCCGGGTCCATCGGCTCGATCAGCGCCTGGTTGCCGTCGCGCAGGTCGACGCTGCACCAGGCGGGCGGCGTGTCGATGGTCCGGTCCGGCCAGGTGCGGTCCTTGAGGTCGATCGCGGCCGCGGGTCGATACTTGTTCGATGGGTTTGGCAACATGCTCTTCACTCGCTCTACGAAGGGTTCACCGCTCGGGCGGGGGGTCGTCGGGAATCTGTCCGGTCTTGTCAGCGCCGACCGTTGGCGCGAGTGGGTGGCGCCTAGCGGCGCAGCAGCAGCGCATCGAGACCGCTGGAGCGCGGCGCGCGAGGCGAAAGACGGATGCCGAGATCGAAGTGCATGGACCGAAATCTAGCACCGCTGCGGCGGCGCACGCAAGGGCCCGGGCCCGCGGTCGGCGCGACCGCGGCGCCACGCCGCGGCGGCCCGCTCACACCCAGCCGCCGAGGTGACGCAGCGCGATCGCCGCGAGCGCGTCGGCGTGCGGGTCCGTGTCGTTCAAGGCCGGCACCATCGTGAAGCGCTCGCCGCCATGCGCGAGGAACTCCTCGCGATAGCCGATCGCGATCTCCTCGAGGGTCTCGAGACAATCGACCGCGAACGACGGCGACACCACCGTGATCCGGCGCACGCCGCGGTCCGCGAGTTCCCGCAGGCGCACGCCGGTATACGGCTGCAGCCATTCGACCGGTCCGAACCGCGACTGATACGCATGCGACCAGGCATCGTCGGCGAGACCGAGGCGCGCGACCAGCGCGCGTGTCGTCGCCTCGGCCTGGTCGCGGTACGGGTCGCCGGCGGTGACGTACTCGACCGGGATTCCGTGGTAGGAGAACAGCAGATGGCTGCGCTCGCCGGCGGCACTCCAGTGGCCTTCGATCCGCGCGGCGAGCGCGTCGAGATAGCCGGCGTCGCCGTGATACTCGTTCACGAAGCGCAGCTCCGGCAGCACGCGCCAGCGGCGCAACACCCGCGTGGTCGCGTCGAACACCGAGCCGGTGGTCGCCGCGCAGTACTGCGGATAGAGCGGCAGCACGAGCACGCGGCGCGCGTTCTCGCGCGCGAGCGCGCGCAAGCCCGCGGCGAGGCCCGGCTCGCCGTAGGTCATTGCGAGCCGCACGCTCACGCGGTCGCCGAGCCGTTCGGTGAGCCGCGCACCGATCTTGTCACCGAGGCGGGCCGACAGCACCGCGAGCGGCGAACCCTCCGGGCCCCAGACCGAGCGGTAGTTGCGCGCGGTGCGCAGCGGCCGGAAGGTCAATATCGGTCCGTACAGCAGCGGCCACCAGACCGCTCGCGGGGTCTCGACGACGCGCCGATCGCCGAGGAACTCGCGCAGGTACCGGCGCACCGGACGATAGGCCGGCGCCGCCGGCGTCCCGAGGTTCACCACCAGCACGCCGATGCGCGCCGGCTGCGCGCTCGCGCGGGGCAGACCCGCCTCGTAGAAGCTCATCGGACCGACCGCCGCGGGAT
This sequence comes from Pseudomonadota bacterium, assembly GCA_021808035.1. Lineage (GTDB taxonomy): Bacteria > Pseudomonadota > Gammaproteobacteria > Steroidobacterales > Steroidobacteraceae > Bog-1198. The sequence continues at coordinate 4,739 of JAKBCG010000050.1, read as the reverse complement.
CCGCCCGGCCGTCGCACCGGTCGTCACGGCGCGCGGGACCCGAGGTGCACGAATCCCGCGATGTGATCCTCGGGTGCGAGACCGACGGCGGCCTTCACCGCCGGATCGTAGGCCGCGGGGCCGGTCTTCCACATCGCGCCATAGCCCAGCGCGTGCGCGGCGAGGATCAGGTTCTCGACCGCGGCGCCGGTCGCGAGGATCTGTTCGATCTCCGGGACCTTGGGGTGATCGCGCCGGACCACGCACGCGGCGAGCACGAGCGTCGGCGACCGCAGGAATTTCTCGCGCTCCTGGTCGAGCTGTTGTTCGGTCGCGGCCGGATCGCGGCGCCGGCGCGCGTCCGCGACCGCATCGGCCAGCGCGTGCCGCGCCGTGGCATCGAGCACCCGGAACCGCCACGGCCGCAGCCGCCCGTGGTCGGGCGCACGGTTCGCCGCGTCGAGCAGCGTGTCCAGTTCCGCCTCGTCCGGTCCCGGTGCGTGCAGGCGCGCCGCGGACCTGCGGGTGGTGATCGCGTCGATGAGTTCCACGGGGTGTCGGACTCCTCTCGGCCGCGCGCGCGGTGCTCAGGGGGTGGTGGGACGGCTGGGACTCGAACCCAGGACCAAAGCCTTAAAAGGGCCTTGCTCTACCAACTGAGCTACCGTCCCGGCCGGCCGCGAATCATAGCCGAAGTCCGCTCGCGGAGCATCCGTCGTCCGCCCGGGTGTAGCGCGTCGGGTCGGGGACGCCGGCGTCGCGGAAGCCGCGCGCCCGGATCCGGCACGCATCGCACTCACCGCAGGCGCGGCCGTCAGGATCGGCTCGATAGCACGACACCGTCAACGCGTAATCGACGCCGAGCGCGACGCCACGCCGGATGATCTCGGCCTTCGAGGAGCGGATCAGCGGCGCGCGCACCGCGAACGGCGCGCCCTCGACGCCGGCCTTGGTCGCAAGCGTCGCGAGCCGCTCGAACGCGTCGATGAACGCCGGCCGGCAATCCGGATAGCCGGAATAATCGACCGCGTTCACGCCGATGAACAGCGTGCGCGCACCGGCGACCTCGGCGAAGCCGAGCGCGAGCGACAGCAGCACGGTGTTGCGCGCCGGCACGTAGGTCACCGGGATGCCCTCGGTCGGTGCGGTCGGCACCGGGATCGACGGGTCGGTCAGCGCCGATCCGCCGATCGCGCCGAGGTCGACGCCGATCACGCGGTGCTCGTGCGCACCGAGCGCGGCGGCGACCCGCACGGCCGCGTCGAGCTCGGCGTCGTGGCGCTGCCCGTAGCGCACGCTCAGCGCGTGGCACTCGAACCCTTCCGCGCGCGCGATCGCGAGCACGGTCGCCGAGTCGAGGCCGCCGGACAGCAGCACGACCGCGCGCGCGGTCATCGGCCGGGCACGTCGCCCCACAGGAGCTTGTGGAGCTGCAGTTGAAAGCGCACCGGCAACCGGTCCGCGAGGATCCAGCCGGCGAGCTCGGCCGGCGCGAGCGCGCCGTGGCTCGGCGAGAACAGCACCCGGCAGCGTCCGAGGAGCGCGTGCTCAGCGAGGAAGCGCCGGCTCCAGTCGTAGTCCGCACGCGAGCCGATCACGAACTTCAGCTGGTCGCGCTCGTGCAGGCTCGCGAGGTTCTCCAGCCGATTGCGCCCGCTCTCGCCGGAGTCCGGCGTCTTCACGTCGATCACGCGATCGACCCGGCGGTCGACCCCGGACACGTCGAGCGCGCCGCTCGTCTCGAGCGACACCGCGTAGCCGAGGTCGCACAGCCGCGCGAGCAACGGCAGGCAGTTCGGCTGCGCGAGCGGCTCACCGCCGGTCACGCAGACGTGCGCGGCGCCGGTGCCGCGCACGCGCTCGACGATCGCGTCGAGCGTGAGCCAGCCGCCGGCATGGAATGCGTACGCGGTATCGCAATACCGGCAGCGCAGCGGGCAGCCGGTGAGGCGCACGAACGCGGTCGGCCAGCCGACCGCGTCCGCCTCGCCCTGCAACGAGTGGAAGATCTCGTTCACCCGCAGCCGCGCGGACCGCGGCTCCCCGGGCGCATCGGCGCGCGGCGGCTCCGCGGCGGCTCCGATCAACGCGACTCCGCGCGGATCTCGGCGAGGCGCTTCGCCGCGAGCCGGGCCGCCGAGGTTCCCGGGTACTTCGCGATCACCTCGCGCAGCACGCGCAGCGCCTCCGGCCGATGCTTGAGCTCGTACTCGCAGTAGCCCACGTTCAGCATCGCGTCCGGCACCTTCGCCGAGGACGCGTAGTCGTCGATGACCGCCTGAAACGCGTGCAACGCCGGCGCGAACTCGCGGTTCACGTAGTACGTCCAGCCGATCCAGTACTGCGCGTTCGGCGCGAAGTCGCCGTTCGGGTGATCGACGAGATAGCGCTTGAACGCGGCCGCGGCGCGCGCGTAGTCGCCGCTCTTCAGCTGGTCGAACGCCGCCTGGTACTCGGCTTGGCCGCCCCCCGCGGCCGGTGACGCCGACGACGCGGACATGTCGTCGCCGGACGTCGATTCGCCGGACCCACCAGCCTGTGATCCGGACTGGTCGGTGCCGCTCGCCGCGGTCCCGCCGCCAGCTCCGCTGCCGGTCGCGGAACCGGTGCCGCCCGCGGTGGACCCAGCGCCCGCCGCGGACCCGCCACCGCCGTTGCCAGTCGCGGCGGTGCCGCCCGTCCCGGCGGCCGCGCCGCCGACCGCGGCCTGTTCGGCCTCGAGCTTCTTCAGTCGCGAATCGAGATCGGTGTACAGCGCAAGCTCGCGCTTGCGATCCTGGTCGAGTCGATGACGCAACTCGTCGACCTCGTTGTGCAGCGCGCGCTGGTCCGCGCGGACCGCGTCGAGCTGGTTCGACAGGTCGAGGAGGCTGCGGTTGTCGACGACGCGCTCGACACGGGTGAGCCGCGTGCCGAGATCGGCGAGCTGCAGCTGCACCGGATCCGGCTGCGGCGGCGAGGTCGCGCAGCCCGCGAGCGCCGCGGCGCCCGCGCACGCGACCAGGGCCGCCGCGGCGGCTCGCCGGGTCACGGCAAGTACACCATGTCGACCCGCCGGTTCATCGCCCAGGCCTCCGGGTTGTCACCCTCGACCGCGGGGCGCTCGGCGCCGTAGCTCACGGTCTCGATCTGCGAGTCCGCGACCCCCTGCAGCATCAACGCGCGGCGCACCGCCTGCGCGCGGCGCTCGCCGAGGCCGATGTTGTACTCGCGACTGCCGCGATCGTCGGTGTTGCCCTCGAGCCGGATCCGCAGGCCGGGATTGGCGACCAGCGTCTTCGCGTGCGCGGCGATGATCGGCTCGTACTGGGACTTGATCTCGGACTTGTCGAAGTCGAAGTAGATCGTGCGCTGCTCGCGCGGCACGGCGTTGCCCGCCTGGGCGACCGCCTGGAGCGATCCGCCGTTCGCGCCGTTCAGCGGGGTCATCGTCGAGCCCGCGCCACCGGCGCCGCCGGTCGTCGCGCTCGCCGGCACTTCGGTCGCCGAAGCCGATTGGCCCTTGACCGCGGTCTTGCCGTGGCATCCCGCCAGCGCGAGCGCGCCGGTCAGCAAAAGGGTGATCGCCGTCAATCTCTTCATCGGAATCTCCATCCAAGGTTTCCAGGCCGTTCTTCACCAATCGTCCGGGGGTCGACGCGTTGCTTGGAGCGCACCCGCTCACTCGCTGCCGTACGGCCCCCAGACCGGTTCCTCCACGTCTCCTTCTGGCGAGACCAGCGTCTGCTGGACCCGTCCGTCGGTGCTCACCAGCGCGAGCACCCCGCGACCGCGCTGGTGGGTCGCATAGATGATCTCGGCGCCGTTCGGCGCGTAGCTCGGCGATTCGTCGAACACGCCGTGCGTGAGCACCCGCATCCCGCCGTTGCCCTTCAGATCGAGCGTCGCAATCCGGAAGTCCCCGTGGACGCGGGTCACGAACGCGAGGTGCGAGCCGTCGGGCGAGAGGCGCGGACGGGCATTATACGAGCCTTGGAACGTGATGCGACGCGGCCGGCTGCCGGGCGCGAGCGAGACCTGGAAGATCTGCGGGCCGCCGTCGCGATCGGACGTGAAATACAGGCTCTGGCCGTCGGGCGCCCACTGGGCCTCGGTGTCGATGCCTGGATTGTGGGTGATCCGGGTGAGCGCGTGGGTCGCGAGATCCAGCACGAACACGTCGAGGTTCCCCGACCGGTTCGACAGCGTGACCGCGAGGCGTCGGCCGTGCGGCGACCACGCGGGGGCCTGGTTGACGCCGGCGGTCGCCGAGACCACCTGCCGCGCGCCGGTCTTCAAGGTCTGCACGTAGATCGACGGCAGCGTGTCCTCGAACGACACATACGCGAGCCGCTGTCCGTCCGGCGACCACGCGGGCGACATCAACGGCTCGCTCGACTGCATCACCACGTGCGGGTTCTCCCCGTCGGCGTCCGCGACGACCAGTTGGAAGGTCTGGTGCGGGATCTTGCCGAGCACCAGCACATACGCGATCCGGGTCGCGAACGCGCCACGGATCCCGAGGATGCTCTGGAACACCTGGTCGGAGATCTGATGCGCTGCGAGCCGCAGGCCCGCGTCATCGGTGTGGATCTGGTAGCCAAGCAGGCGCTGCTGGGTGAGCACGTTGTAGAGCTCGAAGGAGACGTCGACGCGGCCCGGCGCCGGGCGGCTCAGGCTACCGACCACGATGTAGTCGACGTTCAGGCGCCGCCAATCATCGAACACGACCTGCGAGCCGGTGTGCGGCTGGTCGATCATGTCCTTGCGGTGCATCGACT
>JAKBCG010000049.1 GCA_021808035.1 Pseudomonadota bacterium | reverse complement strand
GATCATCGTGGGTCTCGGCAATCCGGGCCCGGAACACCAGTCGACGCGGCACAACGCCGGCTTCTGGTTCGTCGACGTGCTCGCGAATCGTCATGGAGGAGAGTTTCGTGACTATCGCAAATACTCAGGTGAAACCGCTCGTGTCACGATCGCGGAGCGAGACCTGATCCTCCTGAAGCCGACCACCTACATGAACCGCAGCGGACTCGCGGTCCGACAGCTCAGCGATTTCTTCAAGGTCCCGCCGGAGCAGGTCCTCGTCGTGCACGACGAGCTCGATCTGCCGGTCGGCACCGCACGGCTCAAATTCGGCGGCGGACACGGCGGGCACAACGGTCTGCGGGACACGATCGCGCACATCGGCGAGAACTTCTGGCGCCTGCGTCTCGGCATCGGCCACCCCGGAACGAAGGCCGAGGTCATCGATTACGTGCTGACGCGCGCGCCGCGCGCCGAGGAGGATGCGATCATCGACGCGGTGAACACGGCGGCCGACTGCATCCCGATCCTGCTCGAGTTCGGCGCGGAGAAGGCGATGGCGAAACTTCACGCCCGCGCCGCGACCCACTGATGCCGATCCGCTGTGGAATCGTCGGACTGCCGAACGTCGGCAAATCGACCTTGTTCAACGCGTTGACGCGCGCGCAGATCGCGGCGGAGAACTATCCGTTCTGCACGATCGACCCGAACGTCGGCGTCGTGCCCGTGCCGGATCCGCGCCTCGCGACACTTGCGGCGATCGTGCATCCGGAGCGGGTGGTGCCGACGACGGTCGAGTTCGTCGACATCGCCGGACTGGTCGCGGGCGCATCGAAGGGCGAGGGGCTCGGGAACAAGTTCCTCGCGCACATCCGCGAGGTCGACGCGATCGCCCACGTGGTGCGCTGCTTCGAGAACGACGACATCGTCCATGTCGCCGGCGCCGTGGATCCGCGGCGCGACATCGAGGTGATCGATACCGAGCTCGCCCTCGCCGACTTGGACAGCGTCGAGCGCGCGCTCCAGAAGGCACTCAAGAGCGCGAAGACGGGCGACAAGGGAGCGGTGACGCTCAAGGACCTGCTCGAACGGGTCCGGGGGCAGCTCAACGACGCCCGGCCGGTGCGAGCGCTCGCGCTCGATGCGAACGAACGGCTGCTGTTACGCGACCTGCATCTGCTGACCGACAAGCCGGTGATGTACGTCGCCAACGTCGACGAGCGCGGGTTCGCGGCGAATCCGCGGCTCGACCTGGTGCGCGAGCTCGCGGCACAGGAGGGGGCCGTGGTGATCCCCGTCTGCGCGGCGATCGAAGCGGAGATCGCGCAGCTCGACGAGGCCGACCGTGCGGACTTCCTGAAGGAACTCGGACTCGAGGAGCCGGGACTCGATCGCGTGATCCGCGGCGCCTACGAGCTGCTCGGTCTGCAGACGTACTTCACCGCGGGAGTCAAAGAGGTGCGCGCCTGGACGGTGCGCAAGGGCGCGACCGCACCGCAGGCCGCGGGCGTGATCCACACGGATTTCGAGCGGGGCTTCATCCGCGCCGAGGTCATCGGCTACGCCGATTTCGTCACCGGTCGCGGCGAGGCGGGCGCGAAGGAAGCCGGAAAGCTGCGCCTCGAGGGCAAGGAGTACGTGGTGCACGAAGGCGACGTGATGCACTTTCGGTTCAACGTCTGAGCCATGACCTCGCGCGACGCCACGCGTCTGGAGCGCGACAGCCTGGGTGAGGTGGAGGTTCCGGCGGCGCACTACTGGGGTGCGCAGACGCAGCGCGCGATCGACAATTTCCACATCGGCGAAGAGCGCATGCCGGGCCCGTTGATCCGCGCGCTCGCGCTGCAAAAGAAGGCGGCGGCGATCGCGAACCGAACGCTCGGGGAACTCGACGAACGGCGCAGCACAGCGATCATCGCGGCGGCCGACGAGGTCATCGCGGGCCGGCACGATGGAGAGTTTCCGCTGGTCGTCTGGCAGACCGGATCCGGGACCCAGACGAACATGAACATGAACGAGGTGCTCGCGGGCCGCGCCAACGAGCTGCTCGGCCGCGGCCGCGGGGGCAAGGAGCCGGTGCACCCCAACGACCACGTGAACCGCGGACAATCGTCGAACGACTCCATGCCGACCGCGATGCACATCGCGGCGGTCACTGAGATCCACCGGCTGCTGTTGCCGGGTTTGCGCCGCCTGCAGGCGGTGCTGCGCGAGAAGGCGACCGCCTTCGCCGCGCTCGTGAAGATCGGACGCACCCATATGCAGGACGCGACGCCGCTCACCCTCGGCCAGGAGTTCGGCGGCTACGCGAGACAGATCGAACTCGGGATCGCGCGCGTCGAGGGCTGCCTGCCGCGGCTCTATCCGCTCGCGCAGGGCGGCACCGCGGTCGGTACGGGCCTCAACGCGCGACCCGGTTTCGACGTGCTGTTCGCGCAAACCGTCGCGGGCCTGACCGGCCTGCCGTTCGTGACCGCCGGCGATAAGTTCGAAGCCATCGCCGCTCACGATGCGATGGTCGAGGTGTCCGGCGCGCTGAACGTGCTCGCCGTGTCGCTGATGAAAATCGGCAACGACATCCGCCTGATGGGATCGGGGCCGCGCGGCGGGCTCGGCGAACTGCGCCTGCCGGCCAACGAGCCTGGCTCGTCGATCATGCCCGGCAAGGTCAACCCGACGCAGATCGAGGCGCTGTGCATGGTCGCGGCGCAGGTGATCGGCAATCACGTCACCGTGACGATCGCTGGCAGCCAGGGGCAGTTCGAGCTCAACGCGATGAAGCCGGTGATCAGCCACGATGTCCTGCAGTCGATCCGGTTGCTGGCCGACGCGTCGATGAGCTTCGCCGATCGTTGCGTCGCCGGAATCGAGCCCGATCGCGAGCGCATCGAGAGACTCGTGCGCGACTCCCTGATGCTCGTGACGGCGCTTGCTCCACATATAGGGTACGACAAGGCCGCGCGGATCGCGCAGCGGGCCCGCGAAGAAGGGGCGACGCTGCGCGCGGCTGCGCTCGCGCTGGGCTACGTGAGCGCGGAGGATTTCGATCGCTGGGTGCGACCGGAGTCGATGGTCCGACCGTTCTGAGATGGGCGTCCGCGGCGCTGCGGTGTTGCTTGACAGGGCGGCGCTCGGCCCGGAAAATCACCAGCCCTCTCGGCCGCCGGTTCCGCCGGCGGGACCGCGGGACGAGATTTGGTGAGGTAGCTCAGCTGGTTAGAGCGTGGCACTCATAATGCCGAGGTCGAGGGTTCGAGTCCCTCTCTCACCACCAAAATACCAGAGTTTTTAGTGCATTCGTCTCGTGGCCGTTTTGGATGTGCCGGTTTTTGTGCGACGTTTCAGGCGGATTTTGCCGGCCGCCACGGCCAAATGGTCGGGCGCCAAGTGAGCGTACCGGAGCACCATCGAGAAGCTTCGCCAACCGCCGAGCAGCATCAGCTGCTGCAGAGTGACGCCGCTCTGTACCGCCCACGAAGCCCAGCTATGACGTAGGTCGTGCCAGCGGCACGGCTCGACTTTGGCTGCCTTCACGGCTTTTTGAAAGGCGAGCGTATTGCAGTCATCTATTCGCTCGCCATGCCATTGGAAGACATAGTCGCCATTGCGCGGAAGTCGCCTGAGGACTTGAACGGCCTCCGGCGTCAGTGGAATACCGAACGACTGGCCAGTCTTCATTTCGCTGCTCGATACCCATGCGCGCTTTTTGCTGAGATCAACCTGCCCGTCTGGGCGGCAGCATCTTGTTCAGCGGCCATCACGGATCTTGGTTTAAGGTTCGGTTACCACGCCAGAACTTTAATCGGAGAACCATGATGGCCAAGGCTAGCATTGCATTGTCTGAGCTCCTGGAAAAGGGGTCGGATAGCGATCTTTTGCGGGAAATGATCCAGCACATCGTGCAGCACGTGATGGACATGGACGTCGAGAACATCTGCGCCGCCTCCTACGGCGAACGCAGCCCCGAGCGCCAGAACAGCCGCAACGGCTACCGAGAGCGGCTCTGGGAGACCCGTGCAGGGTCGGTGAACGTCAAGATCCCGAAGCTGCGTGCCGGGAGCTACTTCCCGCCGTTTCTGGAGCCGCGCCGAACCGCCGAGAAGGCGCTCGCCGCCGTAATTCAAGAAGCTTACGTGCAGGGCGTCTCGACCCGCTCCGTCGATGAGCTGGTCAAGGCGATGGGCATGGCGGGCATCTCCAAGAGCCAGGTGAGCCGACTGTGCGGGGAGATCGACGAGCGCGTCAACGCATTCCTCGACCGGCCCATCGAAGGGGATTGGCCCTACCTGTGGATCGACGCGACGTATGTGAAATCGCGGGAGGCCGGCCGGATCGTCTCCAAGGCCGTAATAATAGCCGTCGCCGTGAACACCGAGGGGACCCGCGAAGTGCTCGGCATGGCGGTCAATCCGTCGGAAGCCGAGACCTTCTGGACCGATTTCCTGCGTTCCCTGACCCGCCGAGGATTGCGGGGCGTGAAGCTCGTGATCTCGGACGCGCATGAAGGCCTAAAAGCGGCTGCGGCGAAAGTGCTGGGCGCAAGCTGGCAGCGCTGCAAGGTTCATTTTTTGCGCAATGCCCTCGCGCACGCCGGCAAGGGACAACGTCAGATGGTACTCGCCGCGATCAACACCGTGTTCGCGCAGGACTCGGTCGAGTCCGCGGTCACGCAATGGCGACTGGTCGCTGATCAGCTGCGGCCAAAGTTCCCGAAGCTCTCGCAACTCATGGATGGTGCCGAGGCCGACGTGCTCGCCTACATGGGCTTCCCCAAAGCGCACCGCACGCAGATCCATACGACAAATCCACTCGAGAGGCTCAACGCCGAAGTCAAACGCCGAACCGACGTCGTCGGCATCTTCCCGAACACGGCCGCCGTCACGCGTCTGGTCGGTGCGCTGCTGCTCGAGCAAAACGACGAGTGGCAACTGCATGCGAGGGATTGTGTCAGCTCGGTGGACTCTATTTCGAGATGCGTCGCTACGAGCAAGCGATCGACAGTTACGAGCGCGCGCTCGCGATCGATCCGTGCTCGGCAGCGGCGTACCGTGGGATCGGGCGAGTGCGATTTTCGCAGGGACTTCTCGAGGACGCGCGCACGGCGATCGCCAAGGCGCTCGAGCTAGAACCGGAGAACGCCGCGAACTATGCCGCGATGGGGCAAACGTACCAGACGGAGGGTCGGTTCGAGGCAGCGATCGACTGGCAACGCCAGGCGATCGCGCGCCAGCCGAACAATGCCGTCGCCCATTACACGCTGTCGATGATGCGCGGAGCGAACGACCGCAAGGAACGCATTCGCGAGCTGGAGCGAGCCCTGACGGAAGGCTCGCCCAACCCCGAGCAAGCGGTGGGTCTGCAGTTCGCGCTCGGCAAGGTCTACGACGAGGACGGGGACTTCGACGCGGCGTTTCGCTGCTTCGAGGCCGGGAACGCGCTGCGCAAGACTCGACAGCGGTTCGTGTTGGAGGAGGAGGTTGCGTTCGTCGACGCGACGATCGCGACGTTCTGCCGCGAGCTGTATGCCGAGCTCGGCCCGATCGGCAACCCGACGGATCGTCCGGTCTTCGTCGTCGGCATGATGCGGTCGGGCACGACGCTCGTGGAGCAGATCCTGGCGAGTCACCCGCATATTCACGGGCATGGCGAACTCGAGGAGATACGCTGGCTCGCCCAGTCGCTCGTCGAGCGATCGGGAGCCGGTCGACCGTATCCGGACTGCGCTTCGGCGATTCGTGGCCCGCTGGCGCAGCGTCTCGCCGGCGAGTATCTCGCCGTGCTCGAACGCGATGCCGGTGAGGCGATTCGCAGTGTGGACAAGATGCCGGCGAACTTCCGGTACCTCGGCCTGATCGCGTTGCTGTTTCCAGCGGCGAAGCTGATTCACTGTGTCCGCGATCCGCGGGATACCTGTCTGTCGAACTACTTCCAGGACTTCGGTATTCGCCACGCGTTCACCTGCGATCTGCGGCAACTCGGGCTTTACCATCGTCTCTATCGCCGCCTGATGGCGCACTGGCACGCCGTCCTGCCGATGCCGATCCTCGACGTGCCGTACGAGGCGTTGGTCGCCGACCAGGAGGCTTGGAGCCGCAAGATCGTCGATTTCGTGGGGCTCGACTGGGATGCGCGCTGTCTCGACTATTACAAGACGGATCGACCGGTGCTGACCTCGAGCTTCTGGCAAGTGCGCCAGCCGATCTATTCATCGTCGATTGGACGATGGCGTCACTATGAAAGGCATCTCGGTCCCTTGCTCGATGCCCTCGGCGAATGCGAGCCGCTCGGCGAATCGCTCCCGACGCGATGACGCAGGGGATTGCGGTGGCGGTGTGATGGATGCGATGGCGCCGCGCGCGGCGCCCGCGTGGCGCTTCAGCGCGCGCCGCCGAAGCGCCATTCGAGCGAACCGCCGTAGAGCACGGCGTCGTTGCGGGGAAAGCCACGGAAGTAATCGGCGCCGATGCCGGCCAACAAACCTCGCCAGAGCCGGTAGCTGAGTCCGAGGCCGGCGGTCAGTCCGCCGCCGCGGTGCTGCGCGGTGAACACTGTGCCGAGGCTCTCGACGCGTTCGCGTGTGCTCCAGGTGAAGCCGCCGATTCGCGGATCCAGGTACAGCCGACGCAGCAGGCGGAACCGCGCGCGGTAGCTCGCCGCGAAGATGCTGCCGTAGCCGCGCAGCGATCCGGCGACGGTGCCGAGCAGTGCGGGCAGTTGGCCGGAGGAGCCGATGGTGCCGCCGAGGGAGGCGACCCGGGAGTTGCGGTTCGTATAGGCGATCTCGAACGCGTTGTGGCGGCTGAGCTGGATCCCAAGATACGCCGTCTCGCCGGTACCGCTGGTGTCGGTCCGCGCGGTCACGGTGCCGAAGCCGTTCGCGCCGAGCTGCGCGTCGATCCGCCCGGTATCCATCGACAGCGGCATCGCGCCGACGCGCACGCCGAGATACAGCTGATCGAGCAGTCCGGCGGCGCTCGCCCGCGCGACGCCGCTCGAGGCGCCGAGCGCGAGCAGTAGTCCCATCAGCAGCCGGCCGCGCGCGCCGGCCGCACGACCCGCCAGCACGCGCAGCGCGAGCGCCGCGCCGAGCAGCGCGAGCACCGCGTCCGACAGGGACCCGCCGCCGCCGGAGTGCGCCGCGACGGTGACGCTCACCAGCGTCGCTGCAAGCACCGCCGAGGCGCTCGCACTGCCGCCCGAACCCATGCAGGTGAGCGTGTAGGTGTCGCTCCCGGCCATGCTCGACGACACCGTCTGGCTCCCCGACGTGGATTGAGTGCCGCTCCACGCACCACTCGCGGTGCAAGACGTCGCATTGCTGCTCGACCAGGTGAGCGTCGCACTGCCGCCGACCGCGATCGTGGTGGGGTTGACGCTGATCGACACCGTCGGCGGCGCGGTGGTGACGTCCACCCGCCGGATCGCCGCGCTCGCGAGGTACTGCGAGTTGCCCGCGAACGCCGCATTCAGGGTTCCAGTTCCGGGGGTGGAGGGCGTGAGGCTGCAACTGGCGGTACCCGCGCCGTTGGTCACCGCGCTGCAGCTCTGGCCGTCGAGCGTGAACTCGACCAACTGCGAGGACAGCGCCGCGGCCGGATTCGCCGACACGTCCTGCAGCGTGCCGGTCACCGTGATCGGCGTGCCCGCCGCCCCGGATCCCGGGTTCTGGTTCATCGCGATGAACGTGGTATGCGGCCCTGCGAGCCAGTGCACCTGCACGTTGTTGGATGGCAACGGGGTCCCGTTGTTGGCGAACACCGCGGTCGCGGTGTCCTCGCCGGACTCCACGCCGGCGAGCGTGAAGCTCACCCGACCGTTCGCGTCGCTCGAGCCCGCGTACACGTTCGGGTTCGCGCCGGTCACGAGCAGTTGCACCGGCATCCCGGCGGGACTCGCGATGTTCTGCAGCTGCGCGGTCAGGGTGAGCGTTCCGCCTTGGGTCGGATCCGGCGCAATCACCGCCGGTGTCAGCGCGACCGCCGGCGCCACCGCGACCGGCTGGAACGAGCAGCTCCCGTCGGCGTTGGTGATCTTGATCACCCGATCAGTCTGGGTGGCGTACATGCAGGCATCCGGTCCGACGGTGACGAAGTCACCCCGTGACCCACCGCTGTAGATCGTCGTCAGCGTTGCCGGCGAGGTCGTCTGGTCGATCTTCACGATGTCGCCATTGTTCGAGTTGACGACCACGTAGGGCAGCGCCGGGTTGGCTGGATTGGTGATCAGCGTGATCCCGTCGGTGCCCTGCACCGAGGCGATCGGTGTTGCAACGCCAGGTGTCGGACTGTTGGTGCCGGTGATCGAGTAGACGACGCCATTGCCGTTGTCGCTGGCATACAGGGTGCCGTCCTGCGCGAACGTCATGCCATCCGCTGCCACGTTCGAGTAGTTGGTCAGCGTCCCGGCGCCGCTCGCGTAGTTCGACAAGCGGTAGATGCCGCCGTAACCCGACGAGATGAACAGATCGCCGCTCAGTGGATCGACCGCTATTCCGGTCGGACAGCCGGGAGCGTTCAGATTGCGGACGTCCTGCCCGGTCTGCGGGTCGATCTGGGCGACGGCGTTGAGAATGCTGCAGGCGCCGCCATATCGACCCGTGCTGTACAGCGAGCCGTCCGCGCCGAATACGAGGCCTGCGAGCCCCGCACTGTTGTAGGGATCCCCGATCACGTGACCGGGATCAGCGCTGCCACCCTGTGGGCTGAAGCGGTACAGCAGGCCGGTGGTGTAGTTGCCCACGAGAAGATTTCCTTGCGGATCGAACGCGAGGCCGATCGGGCCGATGCAACTGCTGCTGTAGACAAAGCCGCTCGCGAAGGTCGATACGGCGTAGCCGTTCGCGGCGGTGCCCAGGCCGACACTGCATGGCGGCGCGGCGGTGGCGTTAGTGAATTGCACCTGCGCACTGCCCGGTACCGGCAGGTTGCCGTCGGTGAGGTCGGTCGCGGTGTAGGTCACGGTTTCGGCCAGGGCGTCGGTCGCGGTGAAGTTGACCGTGCCGGTCGCATCCGTCGTCGCGCTCGCCGCCGAGATCTGCGAGCCGCCATTGCCCTGCGCAAGCCCCACGGTCTTGCCGGGCGAGGGGTTGCCGTTCGCATCCTTCAGCGTGACCGTGATCGTCGTCGTGCTGCTACCGTCTGCGGTCACCGTGGTCGGCGACGCGCTGATCCCGCCCGACGCGGCCGGCGGCGACACGAAGGTCACCGTGACGCTGCCGGGGATCGCACCGGCCGCGGTGGAGGCGGTCAAGGTCACCGTTTCCGGCACCGTGTCCGTGACCGCGAACAGTGCCTCGCCGCTGTCGATGTCCGTCGTCCCGCGCACCGTGTCGATCTGCGCATGCGAACCGCTGTTCGCGCTCAGGGTCACGGCCTGACCGGGCACAGTGTAGAAATTCGCATCCAGCGTCATCACCGCCACCGGCGCGGCGCTCGTGCCGTCCGCAGTCACCGGGACCGGTGGCACGATGATTCCCGAGTTCGCCAGATCGACGGACCCGGTGGTCCCCTTGGCGAGCAGCCGGCGCAGCTCATTGACGTTCGGTGAGCCGAGCCCGACGTGCGCAAAGTCACTGCCCATCGAGGTCGGCGAATGGAATGCGCTCGTCCCCGCGAGCGCGTACAACGTGGGGTTCAGGAACCCCAGGTTGCGGCCCAACTCCTGGTTCAGCACCGCGACAATCGCCGCGAACTCCGGTGCCGCCGCGCTCGTGCCACCGTACAGGTACGGCGCGGGACAGCCGCCCTGGTCCGCCTGACACAGCGTCCAGCCCTCGGCCGGATCGGCCGGTGCGACCACGTCGGGCACCGACCGGCCGCTTGCCGAGGTGAACGAGGTCTCATAGCTGGGGACGCTGAAGAACTTGCTGACCCCGAAACCGCCTTGGCCGGTCGGTGGCGACTGCGTCGTGCCGTCCCACCACTGCTCGTTGTAGTAGGCGCCCGCCAGCATCGGCGTCGCCGTCGTACCACCCACCGTGGTCACGTTCGGTGAGTCGGCGGGCACCGCGACCGTGTTCGCGGCCCCGTCGAGGCAGGTGCTGCCGGTGTCCCCGGAGCCGCTGACCACCGTGATCCCGGCGGCGGCGGCATTCGCCAGTACGCTGTTCAGGCTCTGTACGTCCGCGGTCGATTCCTGGTTCTCGCAGGCCGCCCAGCTGTTCGAGATCACGGTCACCCCGCCGTTGATCATCGCGTTGAATATCGCCTGAAAACTGCCAGCTCCGTGAAACGAGCCGTCGTAGACGACCACCTTCGCTCCCGGTGCGAGCGAGAGCGCGATGTCGGCATCCAGCAGTACCTCCGACTCGCTCGGACCCGGTGCGCCGGCCCCGCCGTCAACGTCGACCTCGGAGAGCTGGCTGAACTCGCTACCGGCTCCGGTCAGATTCAGGTAGTTCTGCACGTCCGACGGGTGGAAATTGTCGAACTCCAGCAAGCCGATCGTCTGACCCGTGCCCGGCACCGCCGCGCTCGGCGCGACTGCGCTCGCCGTCTGCAGCCGCCGCTGCCCAGGTCGCGGCAGCCAATGGCTGGAGAATGGATCCTGACCGACCGCATAGGCGGCGATCATGTTCAGCTCGCACGCGACCGGCGCGGTCGCCGCCAGGATGGCGTCCCCTAATCCGGGTGCTATTCCGGGTGCCGAGAGCGACAGACTGTTGATCGCTTTGGCGAGGCCCGGAATCGAACACTTGATCAATAACTGACCTTGTAAAGGTATCTGGCTCCAGGCGTATTTCCCCGCCGCCGATTTGGCTTGCTTCCGAATAAATTGGTTCGCCGCGCCGCCGCCGAGCCGGTTCGCCCCGGCCCGCCACGGACGCGCCAGATCGGAAAGCCCCGCAATCGCCTGCACGTGCGCGGCCAGCTCCGCCGGCAGCGCCGGATCGGTGCTGTTCGCGTAAAAACGCCGGCGCCCGATCCGATAGTCGCGAATCGCGACGTCGAACGCGCGCTGCGCCTGCGACCGGCTGCCCCGTGCGGTCACCGTCAGACGATTCGTCGAACTCTGGGCGAGCGTGAAACCGGCCGCCCGCAAGTACGCGACCACCCGTCGATACACCGCCCGAGACGGACCGAACCTCGCGGCGATCTGCCGTTGACTGAGAAACTGCCGATACACCGGCGACCCCGGCCGATACAGCTGCGCCAGATACCGCTCGAACGCCTGCTCGTGGTCGCGCTTGAGCACGAGCGTGACGGTGATCGGCGCTTTCGCCTCGCGCGTGATCTCGGCGGGGGTGGCGATCGGGGTCGCGCGGGTGAGCACCGCCGGTACGCTGCCGGGTATGCGCACGAGGCGCGCTGCCGGTCCGGCGGTGGGGTTGACCGCCCGCCCGGTCGCCGGCCCGACGCAGGCCATGAGGAACAGCAGGACGCCGGCGAGCGGCGCTCG
>JAKBCG010000048.1 GCA_021808035.1 Pseudomonadota bacterium | reverse complement strand
CCCGCAAGCGCCGGGCCCCGCCGGCGCCGCCGCGCCCCCGGCCCCGCGCCCGCCGGATCCGCCGCTGACGCCGATGATCGCGCGAATCCAACTGAAGGTGCTCGATCCGCGGATCGGGACGCGCTTTGCGATGCCGCAGCCCGCGACCGAGGGTGCGGCCGGGCTCGATCTGCGCGCGTGCCTCGACGCGCCGTGCGTGCTCGAGCCCGGCGCGGCGACGTTGATCCCGACCGGGATCGCGATTCACATCGGCGATCCCGGCTTCGCCGCGATGCTGCTGCCGCGTTCCGGGCTCGGCCACAAACACGGGATCGTGCTCGGCAACCTGGTCGGCTTGATCGACTCCGACTACCAAGGACCGTTGCTGGTGTCCTGTTGGAACCGCGGCGGCGCCGCGTTCACGATCGAGCCCGGCGATCGGATCGCGCAGATGATCGTCGTGCCGGTCGCGCGCCCGCAGTTCGAGGTCGTCGCCGAGTTCTCCGCGAGCGATCGCGGCGACGGCGGCTTCGGCAGTTCCGGGCGGCGCTGACGCCTTCGCGCGCCAATCTGGGCGCTCGCGGCCGATTTGTCGCTATCGCGGCGCGGGTCCGATCGGCGATCCTGCCGCGATGGCGATATCCGACTGGCCTGCCGACGAGCGGCCGCGCGAGAAGCTGCTCGCGCGCGGCGCCGAATCGCTGTCGGACGCCGAACTGCTCGCGATCCTGCTGCGCACCGGCATCCCCGGGCGATCCGCGGTGCGGCTCGCGCGCGACCTGCTCGGCGCATTCGGCTCGCTGCGCCGCCTGGTCGCGGCCGACCGCGCACGTTTCTGCG
This sequence comes from Pseudomonadota bacterium, assembly GCA_021808035.1. GTDB lineage: Bacteria > Pseudomonadota > Gammaproteobacteria > Steroidobacterales > Steroidobacteraceae > Bog-1198. Next base: position 10,740 of record JAKBCG010000048.1, on the reverse strand, counting down.
CGCACCCGGGCCTCGGGCCCGCGCGCTACGCGGAGCTGCGCGCGGCGGTCGAGATCGCGAGACGCCAGCTCGGCGAGACGCTGCGCACCGGCCCGACGCTCGCCAGCCCGGGCGCGACCCGCGACTATCTGGTGGCCCGCCTCCGCGATCTGGAGCACGAAGTGTTCTGTTGCCTCTACCTCGACAACCGTCACCGGCTGATCCACGACGAACCGCTGTTCCGCGGGACCATCGACGGGGCGAGCGTGCACCCCCGGGAAATCGTCAAGCAGGCGCTCGGCTGGAACAGTGCGGCGGTGATCGTCGCCCACAATCACCCCTCGGGCGTGCCCGAGCCGAGCCAGGCCGACGAATGGATCACGCGGCGCATCAAGGACGCGCTCGCGCTCGTCGATATCCGCTTGCTCGACCACATCATCGTCGGCGACGGCACCAGCGTGTCGTTCGCCGAACGTGGGATGCTGGGCTGACCGACCGCGGCGGCGTGTCGATGCGGCGGCGGGAGGACGCTTCGGCGCGCCGCGGCGCGCTGATGTAAGCGCCTGAAATGGCGGCGATTATCGACCGGCGGTTGAACGCCGTGGCGCCGTCTGGTATAAAGCGCGGCTCGTTCGAAAGTCCACGTTCACGGGATCCAACGCCATGTCGCGAGTCTGTCAGGTCACCGGAAAGCGCCCCACGACGGGCAACACCGTCTCGCATGCGAACAATCACAAGCGGCGGCGGTTCCTGCCGAATCTGCACACCCACCGGTTCTGGTCGGAAGCCGAGCAGCGCTTCCTGAGCCTGCGCGTGTCGACCCGCGGGCTGCGGACGATCGAGAAACGCGGCGTGGACACGGTGGTCGCCGAGCTGCGCAGCCAGGGCGTGAAGGTCTAAGAGGGCGTTGCGATGCGCGACAAGATCAAGCTGATATCGTCCGCCGGAACCGGCCACTACTACACGACGACGAAGAACAAGCGCCTGCACCCGGACAAGCTGGAAACGAAGAAATTCGATCCGGTCGTGCGCAAGCACGTGACCTACAAAGAAGCGAAGATCAAGTAACCGGCACGTCGGCGGGGCTCACCACCTCGAAGCGCCCCGGTCGCTGCGGACACCGGCGCGCAACGTGCCCGAACTCCCGGAAGTCGAGACCACGCGCCGCGGCATCGCCGCGGCGCTCGTCGACCGTCGCGTCGACGAACTCCTGATCCGCGAACGCCGCCTGCGCTGGCCGGTGCCCGCCGGGATCGAGGCCGCGCTCCGGGGCCGCCGGGTGCGCGCCGTCGAGCGTCGCGCGAAATACCTGCTGTTGCGGTTCGATACCGGGACGGCGATCGTGCACCTCGGGATGTCCGGGAGCCTGCGGGTGCTCGCCCAAGACTCGCCGCCACGCCGCCACGATCATTGGGATCTCGTGCTCGAGGACGGCGTGCGGATTCGCTACCACGATCCCCGGCGATTCGGGAGCCTGCTGTTCACCGCAGACGATCCGGCCGACCATCCGCTGATCGCGGGCCTCGGCCCGGAACCCTTGAGCGAGGCGTTCGACGCCGATCACCTGTTCCGCGCGACCCGCCGCCGCGAGGTCGCGATCAAGGTGCTGCTGATGAATGCGCGGATCGTGGTCGGGGTCGGCAACATCTACGCGAACGAGGCGCTGTTCCGGGCGGGCGTGCATCCGGCGCTCGCCGCGGGCCGGCTCACCCGGGCGGGCGCGGCCGCGCTCGCGGCGGCGGTGAAGACGGTGCTCGCCGAGGCGATCCGGATCGGCGGGACGACGCTGCGGGACTACGTCGGCACCACCGGCGAGCTGGGGAGCTTCCGCCAGGAGCTCGCGGTCTACGAACGCGCCGGCGCGCCCTGCCGGCGCTGCCGCACGCCGATCCGGCGCGGGCTGCTCGGCCAGCGCTCGACGTACTGGTGCCCCCGCTGCCAGCGCCGCTGAGCGAGCCGCTCAGCCCTTGCGCAGGCGTTTCATTTCCGCCTCGACGATCGGGTGCACGAACTCGGAGACGTCGCCGCCGAGCACCGCGATTTCCCGCACGAGCGTCGAGGAGATGAACGTGTACTGCTCCTGGGGGGTCATGAACACCGACTCGATCTCGGCGGACAGGTGCCGGCTCATGTTCGCGAGCTGGAACTCGAACTCGAAGTCCGACACCGCGCGCAGGCCGCGCACCACGACCGAGAGCCCTTGCTGGCGCGCGAAGTCGACGGTGAGCCCGGAATAGCCGCAGACCTGGACGTTCGGCATGTCCGCGAGCACCCGGCGCGCCATGTCGACCCGCTGCTCCATCGAGAACATCGGCGCCTTGTTCGGATTCGCGGCGACGGCGACGACGAGCCGGTCGAAAATGCTCGCGGCACGGCGCACGAGATCGTGGTGGCCATTCGTGATCGGATCGAAGGTTCCCGGATAGATCGCGTTTCTCTTGTGCATGGCCTCGACGCTCACCGCTCCCGTCGCGCCAGATGATACCCCACCTCACCGGCGAACCTGGACCGCAGCAGGCTCCAGCCGGACGGCACCGCGGGCACGCCGGCGCTGCGGGCGGCTTCGAGGTAGACGAGGCCGCCGCGGACGAGCCGGTCGCCGCTCGCGAGCCGTTCGATCGCGCGTTCGAGCGCATCGGACCCGAACGGGGGATCGAGGAACGCGAGATCGAACGCGGCGCCGGCGTCGCGCCAATATGCATCGGCGTCACCGCAATACACCCGGCCCCGGTCGGCGGCGCCGAGCCGCTCGAGCTGGGCCCGCAGATTCGCGGCCGCGGCAGCCGACCGCTCGACGAAGACCACTTCGGCGGCGCCGCGCGACAGCGCCTCGAGGCCGAGCGCACCGCTCCCGGCGAACAGGTCGAGGGCGCGAGCGCCGGCGACGTCGGCGCGCAGCCAGTTGAACACGGTCTCGCGGATCCGATCCGTGGTCGGGCGCAATTCCGGGTGGTCGAGCACCGGGATCCGTCGACCGCGCCAGGCGCCGCCGATGATCCGCACGGAGTGGCTCGGACCGGTCCGGGGCGGGGTCCTGCGGTTGGTCACGGGCGGGATGATACGCGTAAAATTCACCGCTTCCGCCGCTCTGTTAAGCTCGCATCGCCATGACGAATCCAGCCAGCCCGCCGGCCGCGCGGGGCTTCTTCAAGCGATTGGGCGAGCGCCTGAGCGCCGGCTCCTCGCGGATCGCGGAAGGCCTGAAGAGCATCCTGCCGGGCCGCCGGATCGATGCCGAGGTGCTCGAGGAGCTCGAGGAGCGGCTGATCGGCGCCGACGTCGGCGTCGAGGCGACCGCGCGGATCCTCGACGATCTCGGCAAGCGCGTCGCTCGCAAGGAACTCGGCGACGTCGACGCGCTCATCGGTGCGCTGCGCCACGCGATGCTCGAGATCCTCGCGCCGGTCGAAAAGCCGCTGCGGATCGGCGGCGCGAAGCCGTACGTGATCCTCGTCGTCGGGATCAACGGCGCGGGCAAGACGACGACGATCGGCAAGCTCGCGAACCGGCTGCGCACCGAAGGGCGCAGCGTGATGCTCGCGTCCGGCGACACCTTCCGCGCGGCCGCGCGCGAGCAGCTCGCGGTCTGGGCCGAGCGCAACGGGGTGCCGCTGATCGCGCAGCAGTCCGGCGCCGAACCGGCGGCGGTGATCTACGACGCGTTGCAGGCGGCGCGCGCACGCGCGGTCGACGTGCTGATCGCCGACACCGCCGGACGCCTGCACACCCAGTCGCACCTGATGGAGGAGCTGAAGAAGGTGAAGCGAGTGCTCGCACGGATCGATCCCGGCGCGCCGCACGAGGTCCTGCTCGTGCTCGACGGCACGATCGGCCAGAACGCGCTCGCGCAGACGGCCGAGTTCGACCGCAATCTCGGCGTGACCGGGCTCGTGATCACCAAGCTCGACGGCACCGCGAAGGGCGGCGTGGTGCTCGCGATCGCCCAGAAGTTCAGGATCCCGATCCGTTTCGTCGGCGTCGGCGAGGCGCTCGAGGACTTCGGCGAGTTCGACGCGGCCGCCTTCGTCGACGCGCTGCTGCGGCCCGGGGGCGCGAGCGCATGATCCATTTCGATCAGGTCTACAAGCGATACCCGAACGGCCGCGAGGCGCTCGCCGGGGTGTCGTTCAGGATCGCGCGCGGCGACCTCACGTTCCTGACCGGTCACTCGGGTGCGGGCAAGAGCAGCATCCTGAAACTGATCGCGCTGATCGAGCGCCCGACCCGCGGCCGCGTGACCGTCGCCGGCCGCGCGACCACGACGATCAAGCCGCACGCGATTCCGCAGTTCCGGCGCGAGATCGGGATCGTGTTCCAGGACAACAAGCTCCTGCTCGACCGGCCGGTCGCCGACAACGTGGCGCTGCCGCTGATCATCGCGGGCGTCCCGCGCAAGGAGATCGACAAGCGCGTGCGCGCGGCGCTCGACCAGGTCGGGCTCCTCGGCAAGGAGCGCAACCGGCCGGCGGAACTGTCCGCCGGCGAGCAGCAACGGGTCGGCATCGCGCGCGCGGTCGTCGCGAAGCCACCGCTGCTGATCGCCGACGAGCCTACCGGCAATCTGGATCCCGATCTCGCGGTCGAGATCATGCGGCTGTTCAGGCGGTTCAACGACGTCGGGGTCACGGTGGTGATCGCGACCCACGACGTGCACCTGGTCGACCGGTTCGATGCGCGCCGTATCGTGCTCGGCGAGGGCCGGGTCGCCGCGGAGACGCCGCGATGAACGTCGGCGCGTATTTCGACCGGCACGCGCAGACCCTGGTGGGTTCGCTCGGACGCATCGCCGAGGCACCGGTCGCATTCCTGATGACGATGACCGTGATCGGAATGGCGATCGCGCTGCCGCTGTGCCTGTACGTGTTCCTGCAGAACGCGCGGCAGGCGATGACCGGTTGGAACGACGCGTTCGAGCTTTCCGTGTACCTGTCGAAATCGACGACCCCCGAGCGCACCGACGAGATCGCGGCGCAGGTCCGCGCGCGCGCCGACGTCGCGAACGTCCGCGTGATCCTCGCGCCGCAGGCGCTCGCGGAATTCCGCCGCTATTCCGGGTTCGGCGACGCACTCGACGCGCTGCAGGAGAACCCCCTGCCGAACACCCTCGTCGTGACGCCGACGCCCGCGGCGAGCACCGCGGCGGGCACCGCGGCCCTGCGCACGGCGCTGCGCGCGGTACCGGACGTGGATCAGGTCCAGTTGGACACGCAGTGGGTCCAGCGGCTGATCGCGATCGTGAATTTGTTGCGCCGCGTCGTCTGGCTCGCCGCCGGCCTCCTCGGCCTCGGCGTCGCGCTGATCGTCGGCAACACCATTCGACTGGACATCCAGAGCCGCCGTGCCGAGATCGAGGTGATGAAGCTGGTCGGCGCGAGCGACCGCTTCGCCCGCCGCCCGTTCCTGTATGCGGGCCTGTGGTACGGGTCCGGAGGCGGCGTGCTCGCGCTGCTGTTGGTCGTGATCGCGGTCGCCTGGGTATCGGGCCCGGTGCGCCGGCTCGCCCACCTGTATGGGAGCGGGTTTTCCCTGACCGGCATCGGGTTCAAGGCGGGCGCAGTGGTGCTGCTGGCATCGGCTCTGCTCGGTTGGATTGGGGCTTGGATTGCCGCAACACAGCATATCCGTTCGATCAACCCCTCCTGACGGCCGTTTTCGAACCCCTTGGCGATCATTCGCGAGCGCCGCGATCGACTGAACTCCGCCCCCGTTTAGCACTCTAACTTCGCGAGTGCTATCATGCCTCGGAGCGAGAGGCGGAGGGTCATGCTGATGTCGACTGCGTTGGTTGCCAAGCAAACCGGGTTGACGGTCGCGGGTCCGATCGGGAGCCTAGACTCCTATGTCAGTCGGGTGTCGCAGATCCCGATCCTGTCGAAGGAACAGGAGACGGCGCTCGCGACGCGTTTCCGCGACGAGGGCGACCTCGAGGCGGCCCGCGAGCTGGTGCTCTCGCACCTGCGTTTCGTCGTGCACATCGCCCGCGGCTACGCCGGCTACGGCCTGCCGATCGGCGACCTGATCCAGGAAGGCAACATCGGCTTGATGAAGGCCGTGAAGCGCTTCGACCCGCACGTCGGCGTGCGCCTGGTCTCGTTCGCGGTCCATTGGATCCGCGCCGAGATCCACGAGTACGTGCTGCGCAACTGGCGGCTCGTGAAGGTCGCGACGACGAAGGCGCAACGCAAGCTCTTCTTCAACCTGCGCCGCCTGAAGAAGAATCTCGCCTGGCTGTCCGAGGCCGAGACGCAGGCCGTCGCGAAGGACCTCGGCGTGGAGCCGCGCGACGTGCGCGAGATGGAGCAGCGCCTCTCGGCCCGCGATCTCGCGTTCGATGCGGCGCCGGACGCCGATGACGAGGAAGGGTACTCCCCGGCGCTCTACCTGCCGGCGAACGACGCCGACCCCGCGATCGCGATCGAGCGCGAGGAATGGGACGAGGATTCCTCCGAGCGGCTGAACGCCGCGCTCGAGCGGCTCGACGAGCGCAGCCGCAGCATCCTGCGCCGTCGCTGGATGAGCGAGTCCAAGGCGACCTTGCACGAGCTGGCCGACGAATACGGGATCTCCGCCGAGCGCGTGCGGCAGGTGGAGGCCAACGCGATCAACAAGTTGAAGGGGCTGATGGCGGCCTGACGCCGCAACCGCCGCGCCCGCCCGCCCCTTGGGCGAGCGCGGCGCGGAACACGTGCGCGTGCAGCTCGGCCGTGCGCGCCCGTGTCGGCGCATAGCCCCCGGCGAGCACGATCGTGAGCGGCAGGTCGCGCTGCCGCGACGCCTGGATCACCCGCCGGTCGCGCTCGTATATCCCGCGCTCCGACAGCCGCAAGCGACCATAGCGATCGCCCTCGGCGACGTCGACCCCCGCGACGTAGAACGCCAGGTCCGCGTTCGCCGCATCGAGCACCTCGGGTAATTGCCGGTCGAGCACGGCGAGGTACTCCTCGTCCCCGGTGCCGTCGGCGAGCGCGACGTCGAGTCGCGACCGCATCTTCTGGGTCGGATAGTTCTTCTCCCCGTGCACCGAGAACGTGAACACGGCCGGATCGTTTTCGAAGAGCTTCGCGGTGCCATTGCCCTGGTGAACGTCGAGATCGACGACCACCGCGCGCCGGATCGCCCCCTCCACGCGCAGTTGCCGGATCGCGACCGCGACATCGTTGACGAGACAGAACCCCTCGCCGTGGTCGGCGAATGCGTGATGGGTCCCGCCGGCGAGATTCGCGCCCAGGCCGTCGGCGAGCGCGAATCTCGCCGCCTGGATCGTTCCGCCGGCGGCGAGCCGGCTGCGGCGCCACAACGCCGGCGACCAGGGGAGCCCGAGCCGGCGCACTTCGGCCGGCGACAGATCCCCGGATGCGATCTTCTCCAGGTATTCGCGGGTATGCACCAGCGCGAGCCCTTCTAGCGGCGCGGGCGGGGGTTCGACGAGGTCCGCCGCGACGACGGTCCCCTCGCCGATCAACAAGTCCCGCAACAAGGGGTATTTACTGATCGGAAACGGGTGTTCCGGCGACAGCGGAATTGCATAGTCGGGATGATAGCTACACTTCATCGCGCGAATATCACACCATAGGCATCCTTGATCTCACAATCAGCTCGCCGTTCCCGGAGATTGGCATGACTCAGAAGACCCTCGATCCCATGGACCTGTACGACGTGCGCGGACTGCTCGACGAGCAGGAGCGGCTGGTGCAGGACGCCGTCGCACGAATGGTCGACGACAAGGTGTTGCCGGTGATCGGACGGGCGTTCGCCGACCATCGCTTCCCGCGCGAGCTCGTCAGCGAGCTCGCCTCGATGGGTCTGCTCGGCAGTTCGCTCGAGGGGTACGGCTGCGCCGGCATGAACGCGGTCTCCTCGGGCCTGATCTGTCAGGAACTCGAGCGCGGGGACTCGGCGCTGCGCAGTTTCGTGTCGGTGCAGTCGAGCCTGTGCATGTACCCGATCCACGCCTACGGCTCCGAGGCGCAGAAGGAGCGGTTCCTGCCGTCGATGGCCCGCGGCGAGACGATCGGATGCTTCGGCCTGACGGAGGCGCACGGCGGCTCGGATCCCGCGAACATGAAGACGCACGCGAAGCGGCGCGGCGGCGACTGGGTGATCAACGGATCGAAGATGTGGATCACCAACGCGCCAATCGCGGATCTGTGCATTGCCTGGGCGATGACCGAGGACGGCGTGCGCGGCTTCCTGGTCGAGAAGGGCACGCGCGGATTCACCGCATCCGAGATCCACGACAAGTTCAGCCTGCGCGCCTCGGCGACCGGCGCGCTGTTCTTCGACGAGGTGGTCGTGCCGGAGGCGCACCGTCTGCCCGGCGCGGTCGGACTGAAGGCGCCGCTGTCCTGCCTCACCCAGGCGCGTTACGGGATCGCCTGGGGCGTGATCGGTGCGGCGCAGGCCTGTCTCGCGCAGCTCATCGACTACACCAAGACGCGGGTGCTGTTCGGCCGGCCGCTCGCCGCGAACCAGCTGATCCAGGTCCGGCTCGCGGAGATGGCGCGCAAGATCACCACGGCGCAGCTGCTGGTGCTGCAGCTCGGGCGGTTGAAGGACCGCGGCGCGATGACGCCGGCGCAGGTGTCGCTCGCGAAATGGAACAACGTCCGCGCGGCGCTGGACATCGCGCGCGACTGCCGCGACATGCTCGGGGGAGCCGGCATCAGCGCCGAATACGCGCCGATCCGCCACATGCTGAACCTCGAGAGCGTCGTGACCTACGAGGGGACCGAGTCGATCCATCAATTGAGCATCGGCCGGGAGCTGACCGGGATCTCGGCGTTCTGACCGGTCGGCCGGGCGCCTCAGGCCGCGCGGTCGACCGGTCGCGCCACGCCGGCGGCGCCGACCGCCAGGCGGCGCTGCAGCCGCGCGCTCGGCCAATCGATCAGGCGCAGGTGCCCGTTCAGGTCCTCGACCAGCGAGGAGCAGCTCTCCACCCAGTCGCCATCGTTGCAATAGAGCACACCGTCGATCTCGCGGATCTCGGCCCGGTGAATGTGGCCGCAGACCACCGTGTCGACACCGCGCTTGCGGGCGGCGAGCGCGACGGCCTCCTCGAAGCTGCCGATGTACTCGACCGCCCGCTTCGCCTTGTGCTTGAGGTAGGCGGCGAGCGACCAGTGGGGCCGGTCGAGCTTGCGGCGGATCCAGTTCACATACGGATTGATCGCGAGGAGCAGGTCGTACAGATCGCTGCCGAGCTTAGCGAGCCAGGGACTGCATTTCACGACGCTGTCGAATTCATCGCCATGCAGCAGGAGCATGCGCTTGCCGTCGGCCCCGACGTGCACGTACTCGCGGTGTATCTCCAGGTTGCCGAACACCGCGCCGTCGAAATCACGGAAGACCTCGTCGTGGTTTCCCGGCACGTAGATCACCTTCGTGCCGCGCTTCGCCTTGCCGAGCACGGTGCGCACGACGTCGTTGTGGGATTGGGGCCAGAACGTCGACTTGCGCATGCTCCAGACGTCGACGATGTCGCCGACCAGGAACAGGTAGTCCATGTCGATCGCGTGCAGGAATTCGAGCAGCGCGGCCGCGCTGCACCCCTTGAACCCCAGGTGCACGTCGGAAATGAACACTGATCGAACCCGCATCGGCGCGGCGCGGTCCGGCTCCGGCATCATCTTCACCCTCCTCGCGAGCGGTCTCCTCGCGCAGGATCGGGCAGTGCCATGACGGATCGGTGAAGCGCGCGCGACGTTTTGACGACAGACGACTCCGCGCGCGCTCAGTCGGGGCGCCTGGGTTCGACGAGGCGGTAGCCGAGGCCGCGCACGGTCTCGATCACGGTCTCGCAGCCCGCGGCGGCGAGCGCGCGGCGCAGCCGCTGCACGTTCACGTCGACGGTACGGTCGTCGACCCCACGGCGCTCTCCCCAGGCCCCGACACGCAGATCCCGGCGGCTCGAGGCACGGCCCGCCCGCGTCAACAGCACCTCGAGCAGACGGTATTCGGCCCCACGCAACGGCAGCGGCCGGCCACGCACCGTGATCCGGCGCGCCGCGCGGTCGATCACGAACTCGCCCGTCCCCGTTTCGACGGCGGGCCGCACGCGCTGGCGGCCGCGCAGCACCGCGCCCACGCGGGCGATCGCCTCCGGCATCGACAACGGCTTCACGAGGTAATCGTCGGCACCCAGCTCCAGCGCGGCGACGATGTCGGCCTCCGCCCGCAACGCCGATGCGACCACGATCGGTGTACGCGCGGGCGTACGCGCCTCGCGCAAGCGCAGGAGTTGCTCGAGCGCGGAGGGTCCCGGCGCATTCCAATCGACGACGACGAGCGCTGGCGGCCGGTCGCGCACCGCGTGAACCGCGTCGCCGAGGTCGGCGACGATCTCGGCCGAGTAGCCGGCGTTCATGAGCGCCGCGCGCAGCGCGGCGGCGGCGGCGCCGTCGGCATCGGCGATCAACACTCGGGGCGGGGTCTCGGGTGCAATGCTCACCCGGACGATTCAAGCGGACGATGTTGACAGGCGTGTGACGTTATCGTGACATCGATTCATCCGCCACGGCGCGGCAACGCGGTGCCGTGCTCGAGCGCGAGCAGCCAGCGCTTGCGCTCTAGCCCGCCGCCGTAGCCGGTCAGGGAGCCGTCCGCGCCGATCACCCGATGGCACGGCACGATGATGGGCAGCGGGTTCCGATTGTTCGCCATGCCCACCGCGCGCGCCGCCCCGGGCTGCCCGATGCGCCGCGCAAGCGCACCGTACGCGAGCGTGCGTCCGTACGGAATCCGCGCGAGCGCGCGCCAGAC
>JAKBCG010000047.1 GCA_021808035.1 Pseudomonadota bacterium | reverse complement strand
CGAGTGGATCCCATCGCTCGCGACGACGAGATCGGCGTCCGGGAACTCGGTGTCGGCGTCTACCTCGCGCTCGAAAACCAGCCGCACGCCGAGTTCCTCGCAGCGCCGCTGCAGGATGTTCAGGAGTTGCTTGCGGCCGATGCCGATGAAGCCGTGCCCGCCGGAACGGATCACCCGACCCTTGAACCGCAACTCGATGTCGTCCCAATGGTTGAACGCCCGCTCGATCGACTCGGCGGTCTCGGGGTCGGCGCGGCGCATGTTCGCGAGCGTCGCGTCCGAGAACACGACCCCCCACCCAAAGGTGTCGTACGGGCGGTTGCGCTCGATCACCGTGACCTCGTGCCGGGGATCGAGCCGCTTCATCAGCAGCCCGAGGTAGAGCCCCGCCGGGCCGCCGCCGATGCAAACCACCTTCATGGGACCGATCTCCGGTTCAGGACCGAGATACTTTAATCCTGAAGCTTTAGATGTCAAGTATCCGCGCACAGCCCCCGCCTTGCCGGCGCCCGCCGGCGCGTGCATGCTGAACTCCCCCGCGACGACGGCGCAGCCTGCGTCGCCGCCGCGGCCTGGACGGGAGGGAGACGCGCGATGGCGGCTTTTCAACGCGAGGTCTTGGTGCGGTTCGGGCACTGCGACGCGGCCGGCTGGGTGTTCTATCCCCGCTACTTCGAGATGATCAGCGATTTCGTCGAAGACTGGTTCGAGGAAGGGCTCGAGGCCAGTGCCCCGGGGCTCTTTCACCACAAGCAGCTGCTGACGCCCTCGGTCCACTTCACGGTGGACTTTCCCCGCCCGACGAAATATGGCGACCGCCTGACGTTCAAGCTCTGGGCGACGAAAGTCGGCCGCAGTTCCTGCGAGGTCCGCATCGAGGCGTCGTTCCACGGCGAGCTGCGGATGCAGGTGCGCCAGGTGCTGGTGTTCATCCGCGCGAACGACGGACGGCCGGTGCCGATCCCGCCGGAGATCGTCGGACGCATGAAGCGGTTCATGCTCGAGCCAACGGAGCTCGCCCCGCTCTCGCCGCCCGGTGCGCACAAGAAGAGGCGCGGCTGACGGTAAACGCTCGGGCCGTCGCCTGCGCTCCGGCCCGAGCCGGAGTCGCTCAGATCACGTTCAACTCGCGCAGCGGTCGATCGTCCAGCCAGCGAGTCACGTCGAGCGCCGACAGATCGAGCGTGCGATAACGACCGAATAGGATGCGCTCGGCGAGGCCTCGCGCGACGATCGGCGCCTGTTGCAGTCCGTGGCCGGAGAACCCGTTGATGAACCACAGCCGCGGCTGATCCGGCAGCGTGCCGAGCAAACCGTTCTGGTCGAAATCGTTCATCTCGTAGTAGCCCGCCCAGGCACCGCGCAGGCGTGCGGACTCGAACGCCGGGATGCGCGTCGCGAGCGCGGGCCACAGCACCGATTCGAACCCGGAATGATCGGGCTCGAGCGGCGCCCCGTCGTCATCCGGCGTCGGCGGATACCCCGCAAGGTAACGCTCACCCTCCGGCCGGATCCAGAAACCGCTCGGATCGATCAACAGCGGCAGTTCCGTGAGTCGAGCCGGACACTCGATCACGTACACGGTCCGCCGCCGCGCCGAGACCGGCAACTCGATGCCCGCCCAGCGCGCGACGGCTCGCGCCCAGGGCCCGGCGGCGTTCACGATCGCCGCGCTCATGATCACGCGACCGTCCGCGAGCCGGACCCCGTCGAGTTGCGGACCCGATCCGGTGAATCCAACGGCCTCGCCGCGCAGGTAGCGAACCCCTTGCGCGCGCGCCTGGCTCGCGAACGCGGCAAGCAGGCCGGGGCCGTCGAACCAGCCCTCGCCGCGCAAGCCGAGCGTGCCCAGCGCGAGATCGTCCGTCGCGAGCCACGGGAAACGCGCCGCGAGATCCGCTCTATCGAGCCGCGCGACCTCGACGCCGAGCGCTCGCTGCCGCCGCCAGCATGCGTCGAGGCGCTCGGCGCCCGCAGCGCTCGCCAGGTACAAGTAGCCCCGTTCCTGCAACCCGAGGCTCGCAGCCGAACGATCGAGATGGCGGCCCGCGTCGCGCAGGAATTCGATGCTCGCCTGGGAGATGCGGACGTTGATCTCGGTCGTGTACTGCTGTCGAATGCCGGCGGCGGACAGCGCCGAGGACGCGGTCGCGTAGCTCGGATCCCGCTCGATGACGACCAGGGCGCAGCGTGGATCGAGCCGGGTGATCCAGAACGCCAACGCCGATCCCATGATGCCGCCGCCGACGATCGCCACGTCGACACTGAGGTCCGCTTCGCTCATCCGCTGCGCTCGCCCGTCGAAGCCGCCGCGCGCCGCTTCATGACGCGACCAGGCGCCGCGCCTCCTCGACGACCCGGTCGGTGGGCAGCGCGCCCTCGGCGACCCGGGTGACGAAGCGGCCGTGCAGCTCCGCGCGCAGCGCAACGATGCAGGCGGCGACCCCCACCGCGGCCTTCTCGAGGAATTCCACCTCCGGCCGTGCGTAGCGTCCTTCCGCCTTCGCACCGCAGAACAGCACGCCCTCGAGACGTCCCCGGATCACCAGCGGCAGCGCGAGCCCGCTCGCGCCGAGCTCGCTCGTGACCGTGACGAGATCGAGGGGTGCGAGCGTCGCGCGCAACCGGACCATCGCCGCGTCGTCGATCGGTATCCGCGCAGGGTATCCGCGCGCCTGCTCGCTCACCGCGACGCGCTCGTATCCGGTATCCGTGGCGAGGTACAGGGCCGCGGCCCGGCCGCCCGCGTGGGTCGCGAACACCTCCACCGTGCGCGCGAACAAGGTGGCGGGATGGGCGACGAATCCGGCATCGCGCAGGAACGCGAGGATCGCATTGCGATCGCGGTACTCCCTGCGAAAGACCAGCCGCTCGACGCTGTCCTCGCCCCAGCGATGGATGCGTTGGATCGACACGCCGAGCAGCAGCGGCACCGCGAGATCGAGCGCGATCCCCGCATCCTTGCTGATCACGCTGCGCTCGATCAGGCTCTCGAGGAGCGACAGCGCGCCGATCAGCGATGCGGTCAGCAGGCCGAACACCAATGCCCGGTTGACGACGAACCGGACGGCGACCAACCGCTGGCTGAGGGTGGCATAACCGAGCATCGTGAAGATCGCGAAGGTCAGCAGCACCTGGGTCAAGCGAATCAGATCGAGTTCCCGACCGGTCGTCCCGACGAGCAGGTTCGTCGCGATCAACGGCAGCAGTAGCGCGACGCTCGCGATGAACCAGCGAATCCGCAAGCGATTTGCGGCATCGCCCTGCCGATAGCCGCGGACGAGCATGATCAAGGGCACCGCCCAGACGATCGCGGCGAGTGCGAGCGGGATCACTTCGGCCAGCCAACCCGTGACCGGATGGCCGGCGAGGAATGCGCCGAAGACGGCGAATTCGCTGAGATACAGCAGGACCAAGGCCCCGAGGTATCCGACGAACGCCCACCGGCGTCGCCTCGCCGTTCCGCCGCGCCCGGAGAGCGCGGCGGCCGTGACGAAGAGCCCGAGGAACGCGCTTGGTCCGCCCATCAGCACCACGAGACCGCGGGCAGCCAGATTCCACGGCGGCGCGAGCACGAGCGCCTCGATCCCGCGCGCGACGACGATGCTGAGCGCGAACAGGCACAGACCCGCGGTCGCCGCGGATTCGCCGCGCCAGAGCATCAGCAACCCGAACAGCAGGATGAACGTGGCGACGGTACGCTGCACGAATCGATTGCCGGTGTCGGTGCGCACCGTGTGGAACGCGACGGACACCTCGGCCGCGCCTCGTTGCACCAGCAGCCGATAGGTCTGACGCCGGGGCACGTTGTCGGCGACCAGCACCGCGCGCGTCGCAAAGGATTGATCGGCGACCCGCAACCGATCGCCGGGCTTGAGCGCCGCCGCCGCGGCATCGGCCGGGATCGGCGTGAGTCCGCAGACACCGGCGACACACGTGGCGTGGAACGGCGGACCATTGGTCGGCCCGAACTGCACCGCGTACGAGGCGAGCACCACGCAGGAGATCAGCAGTCGCGGCAGCCAAAACCGCCAGGTCGCCTGCGCCCGGTCCTGTCCGTTGTCACGTGTTAGCATGCCCGCCACCTCCTCGCGATCGATGCGATTCTAGCGATACCCGCCGTCAGCCGCGTGAACCCCCGCCGGTAGGCTAGAATCGGTCGGAACTCGGGGCCGTCGACGCGCTCCAAAGTGGAAATGATGGCGGAAAGAGGAATCACTATCATGCGTTTTCGCGTTCCGGGCATTGCGCCGTCCGAGATCACCCCGCCGGATGCCTACTTCGGCCGGCGCGCGTTCCTCGCCGGCGCGCTCGCCGCAGCCGGCACCGCGCTCGGCCGGGCGGGTGCCGCAGTGCTGCCGCCGCGCGCCGGGATGCCGCTCGCCTTCACCCAGGACGCCGCCGATTCGGTCGATGCGCTGGTCCATGCGCCGAACCAGAACGAGACGCCCAACACCTGGGACCAGATCACCCAGTACAACAACTACTACGAGTTTGGCACGAGCAAGACCGATCCGGCGGAATATGCGGGGCAACTGCAGGTCCGCCCCTGGAACATCGCCGTCGCCGGCGAAGCGGAGGTCACCGGCAACTTCGCACTCGAGGACTTCGTGAAGCCCTACGCGCTCGAGGAACGCATCTACCGGTTCCGCTGCGTCGAGGCCTGGTCGATGGTGATTCCCTGGGTCGGCTTCCCCCTCGCCCGACTGCTCCAGCAATTCAAGCCGACCTCGCGGGCGAAATACGTGGCGTTCGACACGCTGTATCGCCCGGGCCAGATGCCGGGTCAGCGGGTCCCGGTCCTGAAGTGGCCCTACGCCGAAGGGCTGCGGATCGACGAGGCGATGCACCCGCTCTCGTTCATGGTCGTCGGGCTCTACGGTCGCGTGCTGCCGAACCAGAACGGCGCGCCGCTGCGCCTGATCGTGCCGTGGAAGTACGGCTTCAAGAGCATCAAGGCGATCGTGCGCATCGTGTTCACCGAACAGCAGCCGCTGACCACGTGGAGCGAGGCGGCGCCGGACGAGTACGGCTTCTATGCGAACGTGAACCCGTCCGTGCCGCATCCGCGCTGGAGTCAGGCGAGGCAGCGGCGCATCGGCAATCCGTTCTTCCACGAGCGGCAGGATACCTTGCTGTTCAACGGCTACGCGAACGAGGTTGCGAGCCTGTACACCGGCATGGATCTGCGGCGAAATTTCTAGGACGATGGCCGACACGCCGAACCCGCCGCGCCGCGGCCTGACCGTCGAGCGCGGCTACCGCTCGATCGTCAAGCCGATCGTGTTCGTCGCAAGCCTGGTGCCGCTCGGGTGGATGGTCTGCGCGCTATTCGGCTGGTTCGGGTTCAGCGCCGGCGTCGATCCGGTGAAGTTCCTCGAGCTCGAGAACGGCAAGACCGCGCTCGACTTCATCCTGCTCACGCTGATGGTCACGCCGGTGCACGACCTCGCCCGGCACCTGCAGCTGCTGCGGTTGCGGCGGATGCTCGGCCTGTTCGCGTTCTTCTATGCGCTCGTGCACTTCAGCGTGTACGTCGTGCTGGACCTCGACTTCGACTGGCACATGGTCGGCGCGGACATCGTGAAGCGCCCCTACATCACCGTCGGATTCACCGCGCTCTTGCTGCTGCTGCCGCTCGCGGTGACCTCGACGAACCGGATGATGCGCCGACTCGGCCGTCGCTGGACCCGGCTCCACCGGTTGATCTACGGGATCGCGGCGCTCGGGATCTGGCACTACTACTGGCAGGAGAAGATCGATGTCCGCATGCCGATCCGTTACGCCGCGGTACTCGCGGTGCTGCTCGGCTATCGGCTGCTGCGCAGCCGGTGGTTGCGCCGGATGATCGCCGGCCGGCGCGGCGCGCTCACCGCCTGAACCGTCGGGTCAAGCCGTATCCTTTTCGAGCGGCCGCGCCGCGGCCTCGCGGCGCCGGTCCGCTGGCGGCTTGTACACGCCGGCCGCGCGCGCGACCAGCAGGTATTTCCGGAACACCCGGTTCGTCTCCTCCTCGTGCTCGCTCACGGTCGATCGGTCCACCGGGTCGAAGAAGCAGGTGGGGTCCTCGCCGAGGTAATCGCCGGTGTGAAAGTACGCCATCGCGCGGCAGCCGCCGCAGGTGTACTGATAGCGGCAGCGGCCGCAGCGGCCCTTGAGCCGCGACCGATCGGTGATATTCGCGAACAACTCGCTGCGTTCGACCAGCTCGTCGATCGGGAAATCGCGGACGTTGCCGCCGTTCAGCACGTCGAGCAGCACCGGACACACCGATACGTCGCCTTCGGCGTTGATCGCGAGCCAGGACCCCGCCCAGCAACCGATCGCCGGGTTCTCGGGGACGGTGTTGTTGCGGACCCCGCCCGAGGCCTCGGCATGCAGCTCCGGCGACAGAAAGAACGGCGTGTAACTGACATAGCCGTGCGGGTTGCGGCGCAAGGCCGGATGAAAATGTCTCTCCAGGTCGTGCCGGTCGAATCCCAGCTGGTCGAAGCATTGCGAGCCCGAGCCGCGCGCGACCAGCGGCGAGCGGTTGTAGGAGATATTGTTCTTGACGATGTAGTCGATCGTCTTGTCGAAGCTCTCGGTGTTGTACTTGCCGATCGTGATCACCACATGCCGCCCGAGCTCGAGCTCGGCGCAATCCTGCAGCACCTGCAGCGAGCGGTCGGAATCGCTGTCGCGGCTCCAGCGGTTCTCCTCGTCGAGCGCGTTCAGTCCGACGATGATCTTCGCGCGACCGCGGGTGACTTCCTTGATTCGTTCGAGCCGTTGCCGGGTCAGCGCCTTGCAGTTGCTCAAGACCGAACACCCGAGATCCATCTCGACCGTCAAGCGCAGCAGGTCGAGCGCGTCCTTGCGCAGCAGGAACTCGCCCCCGCTCCATCCGACCGTATGGACGCCGACGCGTCGCGCCGGGATCAGCACTCGATCGCGGATCTCCTCGAGCGTCAATTCGCTGCGGACGCGCCGGCGCACTTTCCGCGGATCGTTGCTGCCGGTCATGCAGGACGGGCAGCGCAGATTGCACCGTCGCGTCGCCTCGAAGTACACGATCTGGAATTGGTTCAGCGCCATCGTCGCCTCTCGTCGCCTCGGCAAACAGTTCCCCCGCGTCTGGGCGACTTTTTATGCTGCAAAAAGAGCACTGTCAAATCAACGACTTAACTCGAAAAAGAATCATTATCCGTTCGCACGGCGCCCTGCACGGGATCTATGGATGGCGCGCGGTGGCGAGGAATATCGGATAGCGTCGCGTCTCGCCGTCGCGGGTCTTCTCGACCGTGTGCGCGGTGCGGAAAGCCACGTCCGTGAAACCCGCCTCGCTCAACCAGCGTTGCACCTGCGTGCGATCGAACCCATGATGCGCGACGCCCGGCACATCGGGGCCGTGGAAGCCGCCGTCTTCCGCATCGAGGTCCGCGAGCGCGATCCAACCGCCCGGAACCAGCATCGCGCCGAACGCGTGAACCAGCGATTCCACATCGGGAATATGGTGCAGCGCCATGCTGGTGAAGAGGAAATCGTAGCGCTCCGCCGGCGTCGGCGCCGTGGTCAGGTCGAGCACTTGCGTGGAGATCCGATCGAGGCCGGCCGCGGCGGCCTTCTCGCGCAGCACCGCGAGCATCCCCGGCGACAGGTCGGTCGCGAGCAGGTGACCGAGTCGCGGCAGCAGACGCACGCCGACGAGGCCGGTGCCGCAGCCGTATTCCAGCGCGTTCCACCGCGGTGACAACGGCACCGCCGCCGCGATTGCATCCGCGACGGCCGTCGCGATCCCGGCGCGCAGCGGCGAGTCGTCCCACTCCGCGGCGATCTGGTCGAAGCGCGATCGATTCTCGCTCTGTAACGCATTCGTCATGGGCACATCCTTTCGATGGCAGCTAATTCGCGGATCCAACCTTAGCGAGCCACCGTTCCAATCCCGGCAGGATGCGCTCCGCCGGCTGGAAGCCGTGCGTGACGAGCGTGTACGGCGCGGATCCGCCGGCGCCCGCGATCATCGTCGGAAATCCGCGCACGCCGATGCGTTGCGCAGTCTCGAAATCGGACCGTGTCTCGCGGATCGTGTCCTCGGCCTCGAAGTCGGCACGAAAGCGCGCGACATCGAAGTCGAGTTCCTCGGCAAGTGCGCACAGGACTTGCGGATCGGTGACGTCGCGATTCTCGGCGTAGAACGCGCGTTGCAAGCGGCGCAGTCCGGCCAATCCATCGGTCATGCTTCGCCGTCGCATCACGACGGCCGCACGGCTCGCGGGCTCGGTGTCGTACACGAAGTCGGCGCGCTCGAAGAACGAGAAGTCGAACGGCTGCCCGGAAGCCTCGTGGACGTGCTCCCAGTGACTGCGAATCTCGTCGCGTTCGTGTACGCCCATCGGAGTTCGATTGCCGGGACGCAGGCCGCCCAACACGAGGTGAACGGGCAAAAGCTCGCCGAACTGCCGATCGATCGCCTCGATGACCGGCGAAAAACCCCAGCACCAGGAACACATCGGATCGGCGAAATACACCAGATGCGGGCCGCTCACGACCACCTCCTTGCGCGCCATGCCGGCCGGCCAGCACCGTCCGAACCCGCGCGCGATTGAATCGAATCGATCGGTGGATTATAGAAGAACGGGTCGCTGCTCGGACACGCGTCCGCGTGCACCCCGGCCGCAGCGATATCCACCGACACCGAGCAAAGGAACTCCTTGATGAGCGACACCATTGCACCGACCCCACCCGTCGAGCCGACCCGGCTGCGCGGCATCCGCGCCTGCGTGTTCGATGCGTATGGAACCCTGTTCGACTTTGCGTCCGCGACCGCGCGCTGCACCGACATCCCGTCCGACGTTCGCGCGGCGTTGACCGCGTCCTGGCGCGACAAGCAGCTTCAGTACACGTGGCTGCGAACCCTGCAAGGCGAGTATGCCGATTTCTGGCAGGTCACGAGCGATGCGCTGGACTTCGCGCTCGACAGTCTCGGCATCGCGAGCACGCCGTTGCACGCGCGGCTGATGGAACTGTACATGACCCTCGCGGCGTTTCCGGAGGTGCCCGACGTACTGCGACGGTTGCGTCAATCGGGGTTCGTCACCGCGATCCTCTCGAACGGGACCCCCGCGATGCTGAGCGCGGCGGTCCGCGCGGCCGGGATCGGCGATCTGTTCGACGCGGTGCTGTCGGCCGACACGGTACAGAAGTACAAGACGCACCCCCGAGTGTACGAATTCTGCCTGCGGCAGCTCGGACTGGAGGCCCGCCAGGTGTCGTTCCAGTCGTCGAACGCCTGGGACGCGTACGCGGCGTCGGCCTTCGGGATGCGCGTCGTCTGGTGCAACCGCTATGCCCAGCGACGAGAGCGGCTTCCCGGGCGGCCGGACCACGAGATTCGCAGTCTCGCGGAACTGCCGGCATTGCTGGAGAACCCCGGCTGAGCGAGCCCGGCCGGCCGCCGCCTGACGCCGCCTGAACGCGGAGCAAACCGGGGGGACGAGTCGTTCGCGCATTTCTTGACTATTTAGTCCAGAATTCCGTATTCTGCGCCCGCCTGTTGATTTTCCCCGACCCCCGAAATCGAAGGAGCGAACATGTCGACATTCAAGATTCACACCCTGGACAGCGCCCCGGCCGCGAGCAAACCCCTGCTCGAGCACTCGTTGAAGTCCTACGGAATGGTCCCGAACCTGCACGCAGTGATGGCCGAGTCGCCCGAACACCTCGATGCGTACAAGAAGCTGCACGACCTCTTCGAGCATACGAGCCTGAGCGTCGCGGAACGCAACGTGGTGTGGCTCGCGATCAACGTCGAGCACGGTTGCCACTATTGCGTGCCCGCGCACACCTGGATCGCGAAGGCGCAGGGCCTCGATGAGGCGACGGTCGCGGCGCTGCGCGACGCGCGTCCGCTGCCGGACGCGCGCCTCGAGACCTTGCGCCAGTTCACCTTGAGGCTCGTGCGTCAGCGGGGCAACGTCGCAGAGGCGGACGTGAAAGCGTTCCTGGCCGCGGGATTTACCCAGCGCAACGTTCTGGATATCCTGCTCGGACTCGCGCAGAAGGTGATGTCGAACTACGTGAACCACCTCGCCGCGACGCCGGTGGATGCCCCGTTCGCCGCACACGCGTGGACGGCGCCGGCGCAGGCGCAGGCAGCCGCCTGAGGCGAAACGAAGGACTTCATGGCAGGACGTCCCCGCAGTTTCGATACCGACACGGCTCTCGACCAGATCGTCGAAGCGTTCTGGGATCGCGGATTCGCGGGGACGTCCGTCGACGACCTGCAGCAGCGGATCGGAGTGAAACGCGGTAGCTTCTACGCCGCGTTCGGCGACAAGGAAGCAGCCTGGCGGCGCGCGCTCGATCGGTACGCGAGCACCGTCACCGCGGCAGCGATCGCAACCTTGGACTCGCCCCATCCGCCGGCCGACCAGGTCGCCGGGTTCATTCGGTTCGTCGGGCGATTCCTTGCGCAGAACACCGGTCGCGGCTGCATGTTCCTGTCGGCGGCGGGCCAGCCTCCGCCAGCGGGACGCGCGACGCGCGACCACCTCGCAAAACTCGAACGCGCATTGTTCGCGGCGATTCGCCGCAAGGCTCCGGAGCCGGTCGGTTCCTACGTGATCGCCGTGCTTCTCGGCATGAATGCGATGGCGCGGGCGGGGATGGCTGCGAAGACCTTGCTCGCTGCAGCCGATGCCGGCGCCGAAGCCGCGGCCGCGATGATCCGCGGCGGCCTCTCCCCGCTCGCCGCGCCGGCGGTCAGCGGCGGATGAATCGCAGCGCGAACTGCACCAGCCGGGGCATCGTCGTCGGACGCAGCAATCGCGCGTCGTAACCGGCGAAGCGCCGGTCGTTCTCCTGGAGACACAGCCGCAACAACTCGCCGGTGTGGATCTCCTCGCCGGTGACCGACTGCGCTCCGCTGACCGTGAAATTGTTGTCCTGACGGTGTTCGTTACCCTCGCCATCGAGCGTTCGCGCCAGACCGATTCGCTCCCACACGAGGAACGCCCATACCGCCGCGACCCTGAGTTCGAAGCGGATTCGGCGCCACCACGGTAGGTTCGCGCGATACCACGCGACCCAGTTTGCGAACAGCAGGATGTGCCGGCACTCTTCCTGGATCACCGGCTCGAACGTGTCGATCAGCGCCGGCGGGAACAGCCCCGACCGACGAGCGACCTCGAACAGTCCGAACGCGAAGAAGCTGTCGATGCACTCGCTGTAGCCCGTCACGAGATACGCCCACTCCGCGTCCTTTGGGTAGGGATACGTCGCCTCGCTCGCGAGCGGTATCCCATAGACGGCGACCAGCCGCGACAGGACCTCCTTGTGACGACTTTCCTCCCACGCGTTCAGCGCGAGCGCGCGCCGCATATCGGGATCTTCGACGGTGCGGGCGTACGCCGCCATGCGTAATCTGGCCTTGCCCTCGGTCTGTACCGCGATATCCCAGATCGGAAGCGCGACGATCCGTGCCTGCGTCGCCGGATCGAGCCGCGGCCAGTCGAGCACCGCCGGCCGATAGGGATTGAAGGTCTCGCGGAACATTCGACAGGCTTCGCGCCGGTGCGCGTCGCTGCCGGGCAACCAATCCCCGGAGACGTCGCTGCTCCACATTCGCATACGGCGGTCGGCCTCTGCCAACGCCGCCGGATCGGGTGCGCTATCGGAGAGGACCGGGGCGGTGAACCCGGGGATCAGTCGTTCCGCGTCGAAATTCTCGAGGAGCGATTCCGCCATGTCGAGTCACCAACCCAAGCGTCGGCCCGGTCAAGTCTCGATAGGCCGAACGTTCAGTACACCTCGAACAGGCCCGCGGCGCCCATGCCGCCGCCGATGCACATCGTCGCGACGAC
>JAKBCG010000046.1 GCA_021808035.1 Pseudomonadota bacterium | reverse complement strand
GGCCCGGTCGGCTCACTCGTGCAGCCGCAGGAGATTCGGTCTGCCGATCCGCGGCACGCCGATCACCAGCAGGGTCCGTGGACCGAGGCTCGCGGCGCCCGGCACGGGCGCGCCGCCGACTGCGGCGACGAGGTCGGGAATCTGCGCGAGGTTCGCAACGATCACGATGCGCCCGCCGCGATGGGCGCCGAGCGCCCCGGCAATCACGGCACCCGGGTCGCGACCGGCGCCGTCGACTGCCAGGCCGAGCCGCGCGGCGAGCGCCGCCGCCGCGACGCGCGCCCCCGCGCCATCGGCCGCGTAGATCGCATCGATCCGGTCCGGGCCCGTTCCGCGCGCGAATGGCAGGGGTCCCGGCACCACGCCGGCGACGCTCGGCACGAGCACCAGGATCGTCGAATCGGCCTCGTTCCATAGCCAGGTCGACACGCCGACGACCAGCATGGCGGAGAGCGCCGCGAGCCACAGCGGCGCGCCGATCATGCGGCGGCGCAAGCTGAAGTAGGCCTTTTTCATGGCACCATCATAACAATGCGCGCCCTGCTCCGACCGTCGCTGCACATCGTGATCCTGGCCGCCGGGTTCTCGCGGCGCCTCGGCCAGCCGAAGGCACTCGCGCGGGTGCGCGGGGTCGGCTTGCTGCGACGAACCGCGACGCTGGTCGCGCCGTTCGGCGACGCGCCCGCGATCGTCGTCGCGCCGCCGCGCGCGGCGCGCTTCGTCACCGCATTACGGGGTCTGCGAACCGAGATCCGCGCGAACCCGCGCCGCGAGCAGGGTTTGTCCAGCTCGGTGCGCGCCGGGCTCGCCGTCGCGCGCGCGCGCGGCGCGTCCGCGGTGCTGTTCATTCCGGTCGACCTCGCGGCGCTGCGCGCGAGGGACCTCGAGCGCCTGATCACCGCCTGGCGCGCCGCCCCGCGCCGGCTGGTCGCACACCGCATCGGCGTGGGCGCCGGCGTGCCGCTGATCCTGCCGCGCCACCTGTTCGCGTCCGCCGCGTCCGTCCGCGGCGACTCGGGGCTCAAGGACCTGGCGCGGGCGGTCGCGCCGGAGAGCCGGCGCCTCGTCGCGATGCGCTCGGCCGTGAGCGACGTCGACGACGCCGCCGGTCTGGGCGCCGCGCGCCGCTGCCGGCGCGCGACCGATCAACCGCGGCGGAAATAGGCAGCGAAGGCTTGGAGCGCGGCGGCGACGTCCGCGCGCGTGACCTGCAGGTGGGTCGCGAGGCGCGTGCGCTCGGCTATGGTCGCGAGCACCCCGGCGCGCGCGAGCGCCTCGCGCAGCGGCACCACGTCGGCGCGCGGGATCGACACGTACAGGATATTCGTCTGCGGCGGCGGCGCGTCGAGACCGAGCCCGCGCAGACCTTCGGCCAGATCGGCGGCGTTGTCGTGATCCTCCGCGAGCCGCTTGACGTGGTGTTCGAGCGCGTGGATCCCGGCGGCCGCGAGCACGCCGGCCTGGCGCATGCCGCCACCGAGCGCCTTGCGCCAGCGCCGCGCCGTGTCGATGAACGGCGCGCTCCCCAGCAGCAGGGTGCCGACCGGCGCGCCGAGGCCCTTCGACAGGCACAGCGACACCGAATCGAACCCCGCGACCGCCGCGGTCTCGGACACGCCGAGCTTCACGATCGCATTATAGAGCCGTGCGCCGTCGAGATGGGTCGCGAGTCCGCGCGCGTGCGCGAACGCGGTCGCCTCGCCGAGGTAGTCGAGCGGCAGCACCCGTCCGCCGATGGTGTTCTCGAGCGCGAGCAGCCGGGTGCGCGCGAAGTGCACGTCCACGGGTTTGATCGCCGCGGCGATCCGCGCGAGATCGATCGTGCCGTCCGGCTCGTTCTCCAGCGGTTGCGGCTGGATGCTGCCGAGCACCGCGGCGCCACCCTGCTCATAACGGTAGGTGTGCGCCTCCTGGCCGACCAGGTACTCGTCGCCGCGGCCGCAGTGCGCCATCAGCGCCGCGAGGTTGCTCTGCGTCCCGGTCGGGAACAGGAGCGCCCGCTCATACCCGAAGCGCTCGGCCGCGAGTGCCTGCAGCCGGTTCACGGTCGGATCGTCGCCGTACACGTCGTCGCCGACCTCGGCCACGGCCATCGCGCGGCGCATCGCCTCGGTCGGCCGGGTCACGGTGTCGCTGCGCAGATCGATCGGAGGGTGTGTCATCGTCGGACGCCGCCGTGCGGGGAGGTGCTGATTTGATTAGACTAACAAAACCCACACGGCATGACGCGGGCACCCCACGTGAACGAACTGCACCGAACGGACGATCCTGCCGACACCCTGAGTGGTTTCGGCAACGAATTCGCGGTCGAGGCCCTGCCGGGCGCGCTGCCGCGAGGACGCAACTCGCCGCAGCGCTGCGCGTACGGCCTGTACGCCGAACAGGTCACCGCGAGCGCATTCACCGCGCCCCGCCATGCGAACCGCCGTTCCTGGCTCTACCGGATCCGGCCCTCGGCGATGCATGGCGAGTTCACCGCGCTCGCGCACGCCGGCCTCGCCGATCCGTCCGCGTTCCCGCCGTCGGCGCCGAACCGGCTGCGCTGGGATCCGCTCGCACTGCCGTCGGCACCGACCGACTTCCTCGACGGGCTCGTCACGGTCGCGGGGACCGGTTCCGCGGAAGCGCAGACCGGTAGCGCGATCCATCTCTACGCGGCGAACCGGTCGATGCAGGGGCGCTACTTCTACAACGCCGACGGCGAATGGCTGATCGTGCCGGAGCGCGGCACGATCGTGCTGGCAACGGAGTTCGGCCGCCTGACCGTCGAGCCCTGCGAGATCGCGGTGATCCCGCGCGGCGTGCGATATCGCGTGGAACTGCGCGGCGAGCACGCGCGCGGCTACGTCTGCGAGAACTTCGGCGCATCGCTGAAGCTCCCCGATCTCGGCCCGATCGGCGCGAACGGGCTCGCGAATCCGCGTGACTTCCTCGCGCCGCGACCGCGCTACGAGGACCTCGAGGGTCGTTTCGAGCTGGTCGCGAAGTTCCTCGGGCGCCTGTGGAGCGCGCCGATCGATCACTCGCCCCTCGACGTCGTCGCGTGGCACGGCAACCACGTGCCGTATAAATACGACCTGCGGCGCTTCAACGTGATCGGCTCGATCTCCTACGATCACCCGGATCCGTCGATCTTCCTCGTGCTGCACTCGCCGAGCGACACGCCCGGCACGAGCAACCTCGACTTCGTCGTGTTCGCGCCGCGCTGGCTGGTGGGACTCGACACGTTCCGCCCGCCCTGGTTCCATCGCAACGTCGCGAGCGAGTACATGGGCCTGATCCACGGCGTCTACGACGCGAAAGCCACGGGCTTCGCGCCGGGCGGCGGGTCTCTGCACAACTGCATGAGCGGCCACGGCCCGGACGCGGCGACGTTCGCGAAGGCCTCCTCGATCGACACCCGCGTCCCGCAGCGGCTGGAGGACACGATGGCGTTCATGTTCGAGAGCCGCACCGTGTTCAAACCCTCCCCCGCAGCGCTGACCGGCCGGCCCGCCCTGCAGGCGGACTACGGCGCCTGCTGGGCCGGGCTCGGGAAGCACTTCGATCCGGAGCGGCCATGACCGGCCGGCGGGCGCGATGAACGCGCGCGACCGCCGCAACCGGACCCACGATCCGGCCGCGCGCAGCTGGGTCGCATCCGCGAACGGCCACCGCGACTTCCCCGTACAGAATCTACCGTTCGCGTCGTTCCGGCGACGCGGTCACGGCGAGTCCTGGCGTGGCGGCGTCGCGATCGGCGAGGAGATCCTCGATCTCGCCGCGCTCGCGCGCTCGGTGCCGTTCGACGGCGCGGCGGCGCGAGCGCTCGAAGCGGCGGCGCAGCCGACGATGAACGCGCTGATGGCGCTCGGGCCGGCACACTGGAGCGCGCTGCGCGCGGCGCTGTTCGAGGCGCTGGCGGAGGGATCGGCGCAGCAGGCGACGCTGATCGACTGCCTGGTCCCGCAAGGCGAGGCGGAGTTCGCGCTGCCCGCGGCGATCGGCGACTACACCGACTTCTACGCCTCGATCCACCACGCGACCGCGGTCGGACGCCTGTTCCGGCCGACGAATCCCCTGACCCCGAACTACCGCTGGCTGCCGATCGGATATCACGGTCGCGCGTCCTCGGTGCAGGTGTCGGGCACGGCGTTCCGCCGGCCGCTCGGCCAGCGCCTGCCGGCGGGACATGAGACGCCGGAGTTCGGACCGAGCACGCGCCTGGACTTCGAGCTCGAAGTCGGGATCTTCGTCGGCACCGGCAATGCGCCGGGCGAACCGATTCCGATCGGCGAGGCCGAGCAGCAGGTGTTCGGGTTGTGCCTGCTGAACGACTGGTCCGCGCGCGACGTGCAGGCCTTCGAATATCAGCCGCTCGGGCCGTTCCTCGCGAAGAATTTCGCGACCACGATCTCGCCGTGGATCGTCACGCTGGAGGCGCTCGCGCCGTTCCGAACGCCGTGGGCCCGCCCGGCGACGGATCCGCCGCCGCTCGCCTATCTCGACGATCCGGCGATACGCACGGGCGGCGGCTTCGATCTATCGCTCGAGGTATGGCTCGAGACCGCGGCGATGCGCGCGCGCGCGCTGCCGGCGGCGCGCCTCACGCGGACGAACTTCCGCCACTCCTACTGGACGGTCGCGCAGATGGTCGCGCACCACACGGTCGGCGGCTGCGACCTGCGGCCGGGCGACCTGCTCGGCAGCGGCACGCAGTCCGGCCCTGGCGCCGACGAAGCGGGCTCGCTGCTCGAGCTCACCGCGGGCGGGCACGAGCCGCTCGAGCTGCCGTCCGGCGAGACCCGCCGATTCCTCGAAGACGGCGACCGGGTGATCCTCGAAGGCCGCTGCGAGCGCTCGGGCGCCGCAACGATCGGCTTCGGCCGCTGCGCCGCCGAAGTCCTGCCGGCGCGCACGCCGGATCCGGAGGAACGATGCTGAACTTGTACACGTATTTCCGCAGCTCCGCCGCGTTTCGCGTGCGGATCGCACTCGAGTGGAAGGGCCTGGCGTTTCACTCGATCCCGGTGCACCTGTTGCGCGAGGGCGGCGGCCAGCACGCCCCCGAATACGTCGCCCGCAATCCGCAGCGACTGATACCGGCCCTCGACGTCGATGGCCGCATGCTGACGCAGTCGCTCGCGATCCTCGAGTACCTCGAGGAGACCCATCCGCAACCGCCGCTGCTGCCGCCGGATGCGATCGGGCGGGCGCGGGTGCGGGCGCTGTGTGCCGCGGTGGCGTGCGACATTCATCCGCTCAACAACCTGCGGGTGCTGCGGTATTTGAGCTCGACGCTCGGGATCGACGAGCCGCGACGCGACGCCTGGTACCGGCACTGGATCGAGATCGGCTTCGAGGCGATCGAGCGGCTCCTGCAGCGCGACCGCCCGCCGGGCCCGTACTGCCACGGCGAGACGCCGACGCTCGCCGACTGCTGCCTGATCCCGCAGGTGTTCAACGCGAACCGCTACCGCATTCCGCTCGATCCTTACCCGACGATCCGCGCGATCCACGACGCGTGCCTGCGCCTCGAGGCGTTCCAGCGCGCCGCCCCGCAGGCGCAGCCGGACGCGGAATGAAGGATCGCGGCGGAGCGTCCCGGCGAGCGCTCCCCGCGGCCGCCCAGCTGGCGCCACTCGCGATGCTGGCGCTGCTCGCCGTCACCGCGCAGGCCTCGGATCTCGGCGAGGTGCACGGCGTCGTGCACGATCCGGAGCATCTGCCGGTCGCTCACGCGACGGTCGAGCTCGACGCGGCCGGGTCCGCCTGGTCGCAAACGACGCGCACCAGCGCGCACGGCGAGTTCGCATTCCCCGGGATACCGCTCGGCCGCTACGTGCTCACGGTCCACGACCGCGGATTCGAGACCGCATCGTTGCCGCTCACGGTGCTGCCCGGCGCGGCCCCCGCGACGCACGTGCAGCTCACCGCGGGGAGCGCCTTGCGGACGGTCCGGGTACGCGCCGCGGCCCCACCGCCCGACGCGGACTCCTTCACGACGAGCACGCTCGTCGACCGGACGATGATCCGCTCGACCCCCGGTGCCGACCGCAGCAACAGCCTCGCGATGATCACCGACTACGTCCCGGGCGCGTACCTCGTGCACGATCAGCTGCACGTGCGCGGAGGCCACCAGGTGACCTGGGAGATCGACGGGGTCGAGATCCCGAACACCAACATCGCGAGCAACCTGGGTCCACAGATCGACCCGGGCGACGTCGACTATCTGCAGATCCAGCGCGGCGGCTACGGCGCCGCCGAGGGCGACCGCACCTACGGCGTGTTCAACGTGGTGCCGCGCACCGGATTCGAGCGCAGCTCGCAGGCGGATCTCACGCTGAGCGGCGGCAACTTCGGCCAGACCGACGACTCGCTCAGCATCGGCAGCCACACCGACCGATTCGCGTACTACGCGAGCCTGCGCGGCAACCGGAGCGATCTCGGACTGATGACCCCCACCGCGCAGGTCCTGCACGACGCCGAAGACGGGGTCGGCGCCTTCGCGACGCTGATCGACAACCTGAGCGCGAACGACCAGCTGCGCCTCGTCGTCTCGGCGCGGCGCGACGACTACCAGATCCCGAACCTGCCGGGTCAGGTCGCGGGCGACGTGCAACGGGAAGCGGATACGTTCGCG
Source organism: Pseudomonadota bacterium (assembly GCA_021808035.1). Lineage (GTDB taxonomy): Bacteria > Pseudomonadota > Gammaproteobacteria > Steroidobacterales > Steroidobacteraceae > Bog-1198. Next base: position 5,379 of record JAKBCG010000046.1, on the reverse strand, counting down.
ATCCTCTCCTGGGTGCGCCGCCTGAACCGCCACGCGGTGCTCGCGACCTCGCTGTTCGAGCACGTGAACCGCGCCGATTACGACGGCGCGCCGTGGGATGCGCCGATCAGCACGACCGAGCGGCGCTCCTCGACCTATCTCGGCGGCGAGGCGAGTCTGCACTGGGATGCCGGCCGCAACGCCGTCGAGGCCGGACTGTACGGCTTCACGCAGCGCGACGCGCAATCCTTCGACGTGCAATTCAACGACGCGAGCAGTCCGCCGATCGCGCAGGCGCTGCGCCCGAGCGGCGCGCTGCAGGCGGCCTGGCTCCAGGACACGGTCCGCGCGACCCATTGGCTCACCGTGTCGGCGGGGCTGCGCCAGACCCGCTTCACCGGTCCGACGACCGAGCACGCGATCGACCCCCGGCTCGGCGGCACGATCCGGCTCCCGTGGTTCGGCTGGGTGCTGCGCGGCTTCTGGGGCAAGTTCTACCAGGCGCCGCCGCTCGAGACCGTGTCGGGTCCGTTGCTCGCCTACGCGGAGAGCAGCGCGCTCGCATTCCTGCCCTTGCACGGCGAACGGGACGAGGAATACCAGGTCGGCCTCACCATCCCCTGGGCGGGATGGACGATCGACGCGGATCACTTTCGCACCGCTTCGCGCAACTTCTTCGACCACAACCCGATCGGCGCGTCGAACGTGTTCCTGCCGATCACGATCGCCGGCGCGTTGATCCGCGGCAACGAGCTCACCGTGCGATCGCCGCAACTCTGGCGCCGCGTCAGCGCGTACCTCACGTACTCGAACCAGACGGCGGACGGCTTCGGCGCGATCAGCGGCGGCCTCACCGACTTCTCCGCGCCGAACGGCGCCTATGCGCTCGACCACGATCAGCGCAACACGCTCGACACCGGGTTCCGCGCGACCCTGCCGCGGCGGGCTTTCCTGTCGGCGAACCTGTACGTCGGTTCGGGATTCGCGAACGGCAACGGCCCGCCGAGCCACCTGCCGGGTCATGCGACGCTCGACCTCGCCGTCGGCAAGCACTTCGGCGACCGCTGGACGGCGTCGCTCACGCTCGTCAATGCCACCGATCGGCACCTGCTGGTCGACAACAGCCAGACCTTCGGCGGCGTGCACTGGGACGCCCCGCGCGAGGTCTACGCGACGCTCCATTATCGATTTTCGTACTGACCAAGCGTGCGCCGATCGAGCGTGCGCGGGTGCGTCCCGCCGTTCACGAGATCCGGTCGAACGCCGGCGGCGGCGCCGCGTCGATCTCGCCGAGCCGGCGCAGGAGCGGCGTCATCGTCAGCCCCTGGACGATGATCGAGAACGCCACGACCGCGAACGCGACCGTGACGATCGCGTCGTGGTACGGCAAGGCCGGCGGCAGCTCGAGCGCGAGGGCGAGCGCGAGCGCGCCGCGCAGCCCGCCCCAGAACAGCACGTGCTGATGGCGCGGCTCGACCCGCAGCCGGCTGCGCGCGAACAGCGCGCACGGCGGGTAGATCGCGACCGCCCGTCCGAGCGTGACCAGCACGATCGCGGCGCCGACCGCCTTCCAGACGGTGCCGAAGTGCATCTGCGCCTCGCGGCTGCCGATCAGCAGGAACACCAGCGAGTTGATCACGAAGCCGAGGTAGCCCCAGAACGACTCGAGCGCCGCACGGTCGCTCTGCGACGCGCGGCGCGCGTGACGGTAGTTGCCGGTCACGAGACCGGCGGTCAGCGCGGCCAGCACGCCCGAGAAGCCCCAATGCTCGGCCAGCATGAACGAGCCGTACGCGGTCAGCGTCGAGAACGTGAACTCGACGAACAGATCCTCGGTGCGGCCGGCGAGCATCATCAGCGCGAAACCCGCGGCGAGCCCGCAGACGATGCCGCCGCCGACCGTGACGACGAGCGCGGTCGCCGCCTGCAGCACGTCGCCGCCGGCACCGGTCGCGAGGCTGAGCGCGGTCGCGAAGCCGACCGCGGCGGTGCCGTCGTTCAGCAGACTCTCGGCCTCGACCAGCACGCGAAGGCGGCCATGCACGCCCGCTTCCTTGAACGTCGCGATCACCGACACCGGATCGGTCGCGGCGATCAGCACCCCGAACACCGCGGCGCTCCCCCAGGTCCAGCCGACCGCGTAGTGCATCCCGGTCGCGGTCAACGCGGCGGCGAGCGCCAGCCCGAGCGTCGCGAGCAGCGCGATCACCGGCAGGTCACGCCGGAACTCCGGCCAGCGCAGGTACAGCGCCGCCTCGAACACCAGCGGTGGCAGGAAGACCGAGTAGATCAGTTCCTTCGACAGCGCGATGTCGACGTGGAACGGCAGGAAAGCGAGCCCGATCCCGGCCAGCACGAGGCCGACCGTGTACGGCATCCGCAACCGCCGGGTCAGGATCGCGACCAGCGCGGACACGAACAACAGGAGCCCGATCTGGACGAGATCCGCCTTCATCGGCCGATCATCCCATCGAATCGCGGTGCGCCGCTAGCCGCCCGGTGCGCGCGATGGGTCCGCCGCGTTCGGTGAGTCCGCCGCGTTCGATGTGCCCGCCGTGTTGGGTGCATCCGGCGCGACGGCCGGCTCGAGATCGACCAGCACCGCACCCTCGGTCACCCGCGCGCCGACCGCGAAGTGCACCGTGCGCACGACCCCGGCGTAGGGCGCGCGCACCGCGTGCTCCATCTTCATCGCCTCCACGACGAGCAGCGTCGCGCCCGCCTCGACCCGTTCGCCGACCGCGACCGACACCGCGACCACGGTACCCGGCAGGCGCGCGACGAGTTCGCCTTCGGTCGCGGTCGCGCGCGCGGCGCCGCGCCGCGGATCCTCGATCATGAGTTCGACGCGCGCCGCGCCCCGCCACAGGAACAGCCGATCGCCGAGCCGCGCCCAGTCGACGCGGCGGCGCACGCCGTCGATCCACGCCTCGAGCCGGTACGCATCCGACGTCGGTGCGAAGCGCAACGCGCGCTCGCCAAAACGACCACGCACCCGCCAGGCCGCGCCGTCGCGGCACACTTCCACCACTTGACGGTCGGACGCGATTCGCAGGACCTGCGTCTGAATCGGTGGCAGGTTCACCCGGAACGCATCCCGCGCCCCCCAGGGCGAACGGTCGTCGGTCGCGGGCGCATCGAGTCCCGCCGCGAGCGCCGCGGCGGCGAGCGCAATCTCGTCCGGATCCGCGACGGGTTCCGCGGCCGCGAGCGCCGGATGCGCCTCGACGAAGCGGGTGGTCGGCGCACCGGCCCGGAACGCGGGTGTCGCGAGCGCCGCGGCGAGCCAACCTGCGTTGCTCGCGACCCCGGCGACCCGGAACCCGGCGAGCGCGTCGCCGAGCGCATCGATCGCCGCGAGACGGTCCCCGCCGGACGCGATCACCTTGCCGAGCAGCGAATCGTAGTGGCTCGAGACCTCGTCGCCGGCGTCGAACCCGGCATCGACCCGCAGCCGCTCGGTCTCGGCGGGCCAGCGCAGCCGCTCGAGGGTTCACGCGCTCGGCGCGAACTCGCGCGCCGGATCCTCGGCGCACACGCGCGCTTCGATCGCGTGCCCGCGCGCGACGAGTTCCTCCTGGGCGACGGTGAGCGGTTCGCCGGCGGCGATCCGCAGCTGCCATTCGACGAGATCGAGGCCGAACACCGCCTCGGTCACGCCGTGCTCGACCTGCAGCCGGGTGTTCATCTCCATGAACCAGAACTCCCCGTCCGCCAGCAGGAACTCGACCGTGCCGGCGTTCACGTAACCGACCGTGCGCGCCACGGTGAGCGCGGCCGCGTGCAGCCGCTCGCGCACCGCCGGCGCGATGTCCGGCGCGGGCGCCTCCTCGATCAGTTTCTGATGCCGGCGCTGCACCGAGCAGTCGCGCGTACCGAGATGCCGCGCGTTGCCGTGCCGATCACACAGCACCTGCACCTCGACGTGCCGGGGCGCCGCGAGGTAGCGCTCGATCAGGAGCGAGTCGTCGGCGAACGCGCTCGCCGCGAGGCGGCGTGCGGCGTCGAGCGCCGCGTCGAGTCCGCCGGCTTCCCGGACGATCTGCATCCCCTTGCCGCCGCCGCCGCCGCTCGGCTTGATGATCAGCGGGAAGCCGAGCGCGAGCGCCTCGCGATGCAGGCGCTCGACGTGCTGGTCTTCGCCCTGATAGCCGGGCAGCACCGGCACGCCCGCGCGCCGCATCGATTCCTTCGCGGCGATCTTCGAGCCCATCGCCGCGATCGCCGCGGCCGGCGGGCCGACGAACGCGATCCCGCGCGCCTCGCAGCCGGAAGCGAACCCGGCGTTCTCGGACAGAAAGCCGTAGCCTGGATGGATCGCGTCGGCACCGGCCGCGACCGCGGCCTCGAGCAGACGCTCGATCGACAGATAGCTGTCGCGCGCGCGCGCCGGGCCGATCCGCCGCGCCTCGTCCGCGAGCCGCACGTGGCGCGCGTCGGCGTCGGCGTCGGAATACACCGCGATCGTGCGGATCCCGAGACGGCGCGCGGTGCGGATCACCCGGCAGGCGATCTCGCCCCTATTGGCGATCAGCAGGCTCGCGAACATCAGCGCCGCCACGCGGGGACGCGCCGCTCGATCGCGGCCGCGAGTCCTTCCTGCGCCTCCGGTCCCGCACGCAGCTCCGCGAGCACCCGCGCGGTGCGCTCGGCGGTCGCGGCCGCGGGCTCGATGCGGCGCGCGTCGGCAACGAGCGCCTTGGTCGCCGCGAGCGCCGTGGAGGCGCCGCTTGCGATCTCGGCCGCGAGCGCGAGCGCGGCCCCGGCGAGCGCGTCCGGTGCGACCACCTCGTGCACCAGTCCGATCTGCCTCGCCCGCTCGGCGTCGATCGTCTCGCCGGTGAGCGCGTAGCGGCGCGCCTGGCGCGGGCCGATCGCCTCGAGCACGTAGGGTGAGATCACCGCGGGCGCGAGCCCGAGGCGCACCTCGGGGAGCCGCAGGCGCGCATCCGCCGCCGCGATCGCGACGTCGCAGGCGGCGACGAGCCCGAGGCCGCCGCCGATCGCGGCGCCGTGCACGCACGCGACCGAGGGCTTCGGGCATTCGTGAAGCGCGGCGAGCAGGTCCGCGAGGCGGCGCGCGTCGGCGAGGTTCTCCGCATAGCTCGCCTGCCCGAGCGCGCGCATCGCCGCGAGGTCCGCCCCCGCGCAGAACGCGCTCCCCGCGCCCGCGATCAGCAGCACCCGGGTCGAGGCAAGCGTCGCGTGGCGCGCGATCGCCCCGGCGAGCGCCTCGATCAGCGCCCGGTCGAGCGCATTGCGCTCGTCCGGGCGGTTCAGGGTCAGCCGGACGATCCCCGGCCCGACCACGGATTCCAGCAAGCACTCCGGCATGGCTTACATCCTGAAGATTCCGAAGCGGGTCTCCTCGGACGGCGCGTTGCGCACCATCGCGAGCGC
>JAKBCG010000045.1 GCA_021808035.1 Pseudomonadota bacterium | reverse complement strand
AGACGCTCGATGGTGCGGTGGACGCCGACGTGCGGGCGACCATCCGCCGCTTTACCTCGCCGAACCTGATCGCGGTCGTTCCGGGCGGCGAGCGGCGACGCGAATACCTGGTCTACACCACGCGTTGGGACGGTCTCGGATACGGCGCGGGCCGCGATGCCGGCCAGGTGCTTCCCGGGGCGGCCGACGAGGCGACCGGCACCGCCGGCTGGTTGATCCTCGCGCAAGCTTTCGCGCAGGCGGTGCCGAAGCCCGGGCGGACGATCGTGTTCCTCGCGACGACCGGCGGGGAATTCGGTGCGCTCGGCGCTCGCTACTACGTCGAGCATCCGGTCTATCCGCTGTCGCGCACGGTCGCGGACGTGAACCTGCAGATGTTGCGCGTCGGTGGGCCGACCCGGGACGTCGATTCGCTGGGGCCGGCGCACTCTCCGCTCGCGCCGTTCCTCGCGAAGGCCGTCGAGCTGCAGGGACGGGTCGTCCGCCCGGACCCGCAACCGCTTCGCGAGCGCTACCAGCGATCGGACGCCGCGGTGTTCACGGCGCATGGGGTGCCCGCACTGTATGCGGTCGGCGGGTTGGACGATGCCGCGTTCGGACCGGTCTGGGGCGCCGCGCACCTCGACGAGTATTTCGCGCGGCGCTACCACCGGCCGAGCGACCGATACGAGCCGACCTGGCATCTTCGCGGGACGCTTCTTGACCTGCGACTGGCCGAGGCGGTCGGCCGGCGCATCGCGAGCGCCGACCGACGCCACCTACGGGGGCGCCGGGGTCATGATCGGCGTGAGGGATCCCGCCGGCCGGTGTTGTTGTACGGGTCGAAGCCGTAGCCACGCTCGCCGGGGCCGAGCGTCGCGACCTCGCGGCGTGCCGTGGTACGCCGTCCACCGCGCCGTGTCGATGCCCGTTCGGTCTCGTCGAGTTCTCGAATGCCGAAGCTGAACAGTGGCTCTGTCCGCGGCTTCGAGCGGTCATCATTCGTCATCGCGTTCGACCTCGAACCTCGCATCAGGATCTTCGCCCGCGGTGGCGCCCAAGCCAAGCCGCGCGCAGACCCACATGCTGCCGGATGCGCAGCCACCCCGTAATGCGGCGGCGCGATTTCGTGACGGCCGTCACGGTTCAAGCCTTCCGGCTCGACCCGAGCCACCATCCCCAGCGCAGCACCCGCAGCAGCAGGATCATGAGGTAAGGTCCGACGACGACGGTCCAGGACGCGGGCGAAGGCGTCCCGAGCCCGAGCAACACCGTCCCGTACGTCCGACCGAGGCTCCCACCCTCGTAGCGACCGAGCAGCGTGATCCCGCTGACATAGATCAGGATCGGCAGCGCGACCGCGCCGAACGCGAGCCAGCCGAGCGCGAGCAACAGTTCGTGACGCACGCTGCCCCGCGTGGGCGCGCGCCGGGCGGGCGTTTTCTTGCGGGCGGGTTTGCGGGCCATCGGGCGATTCTAAACCAATCCGCGAACGCCGGCCGCACGCGGACTGGTGCGCGCGCTAGAATGGCCGTCGTGACAGAACTTCGACCGCCGGCGCACGCCGCTCCTTCCACCCTGCGATGATGCGCACCGCGGTCGTCGGCGCGGGCTACCTCGGGCGGTTTCACGCGCAGAAATATCTGACCCTCGAGCGCTCGACGCTGGTCGGGATCGTCGATCCCGACCCGGCCGCTCGCGCGGCCGTGTCCGCCGAACTCGGCGTCCCGGCGCACGCCGACCATCGCGAGTTGGTCGGTCACGTCGACGCGGTCAGCATCGTCACGCCGACGCCGACGCATCATGCGATCGCCCGGGACTTTCTCGAGGGCGGCGCGCACGTGCTCGTCGAGAAGCCGATGACGACCACCGTCGAGCAGGCTCGCGACCTGATCGCGACCGCGAGACGCGCGCGACGGACGCTGCAGGTCGGCCACCTCGAACGCTTCAACGCGGCGATCCGCGCGCTGCAGCCGATCTTGACGGTGCCGAGGTTCATCGAATCCGCGCGGCTCGCGCCGTTCAAGGCGCGCGGTACCGACGTGGACGTGGTGCTCGACCTGATGATCCACGACATCGACCTGATCCTCAGCATCGTGCGCTCGCCGGTCGTCAAGGTCGACGCGGTCGGAACCCGGGTGTTCTCGGGCGCGATCGACATCGCGAACGCGCGGCTGCGGTTCGCGAACGGCTGCGTCGCGAACGCGACCGCGAGTCGCGTGAGCATGAAGACCGAACGCAAGCTCCGGCTGTTCCAGGACGACGCGTACGTGTCGGTCGACCTGCACCAGAAGCTGCGCACGCTGATCCGCAAGGATCCGCTGCGAAGCGTCGACGGCGTGCCGGCGGTCTCGATCGACGAAACCAGTTACGAGGCGAGTGACGCGCTGCGCGACGAGATCGCCGCGTTCCTCGCCGCCGCGCAGGACGGTTCGCCGCCGGCGGTCACCGGCGAGGACGGCTTGGCCGCGCTCGAGGTCGCGCTCGCAATCACGGATCAGGTCGTGCGTGCGGAGCCGCCGCACGGCCGCGCGTGAGCGCGCGCCGCGCGGAATTCAAGCGGCGGACCGGCGTTGCGCCGCTTCGAGCGCCGCGAGGAATCGCTCGAGGTTGTTCGCGTTGAGACCGGCGAGGTTCATGCGTCCGCCCGGCGCGAGGTAGACCGCGTGTTCGGCGTGCAGGCGTTGGATCGCCGGCGCGGCGAGCGGCAACCGCGCGAACAATCCGCGGCCGGCGGCGAGCGCGGCGAAATCGACCGCGCCGACGCGGCCGTGGGCGGCGAGCGTCGCGCGCACCGAGGCGACACGATCCCGGGCCGCGGCGAGTTCGGCACGCCAACCCGAGCGCAGGTTGGGATCGGCGAGGATCGTACGGACGATCGCCGCGCCGTGATCCGAGGGCATCGAGTAGCTCACGCGGGCGATCGCGAGCAGGTGGTCCCGGACCCTCGCAGTCTCCCCGGCGTTCGCGCCGCGGTAGAACAATGCGCCGACGCGCTCGCGATACAGGCCGAAGTTCTTGTCGCAGGAATAGGCGATCAGGAGCCGTGGTACCCGTTCGAGCAAGGGCGCGATCGGCTCGACGTCTTCGCGCCAGCCGGTCCCGAGACCTTGGTACGCGAGGTCCACGAGCGGAACGAGGCGGCGCGCGACCGCGACGTCCGCGAAGGCGTGCCACAGGGCTGGATCCGGATCGACGCCGGTCGGGTTGTGACCGCTCGCCTGGATGAGGAACGCATCGCCCTCCGGCGCCTCGCGCAACGCGTCGAGCAGCGCTTCGTGGCGCAGACCGCCGTGCGCCGGATCGTCGAGGTCGCGAGGGATGATCTGCAGACCCGCGGCCCGCAACAGCGGCTCATGATTCGTCCAGGTCGGCAGCCCGATCCAGATCCTTCGCTCGGGCTGGCTCCGGCCGAGGAGCTCGGCCGCGAGGCGTAGCGCGCCGGTGCCACCGATCGTCTGCAGTCCCTGCAGACCGAGGTGCCCGCCGAGTGCATGGGAGGCCAGTTGCTCGACGTAATCGGCATTCCCGCCCGCGCCGAGGTAGGCCTTCGTCGACTGCGTCTGGCACAGGCGCGATTCCGCCTGCTGCACCGAATCGTACACCGGCGTGCGGCCATTGGCGTCCTGATAAACGCCGACACCAAGGTCGATTTTTCCTTCCCTGGGATCCGCTGCGACTCGTTGGATCAAGCCGAGCATCGGGTCGGGCGGCAGGGGTCCGAGATTCTCGAATGACATGGGAAAGATCTCGCAATTCATTGAAAAAGAGCTTGTTCGCGTGATCCGGATACGATAGACGAACCTGGGCAGTCCAATGTTCTGATGCGCATGCGAAATCGCGGAGCGGCTGGAATACCGTACTGCAAAAATGTTAAAAAAAGGATAATGTTCTTCACTGCGCGACTCACTCAGGAGCCGATTCCGGTGGACAAACACGATCTCGCGATCCTCGCGGCACTCGAAGAGGATGCGCGCCAACCGTTTGCCGCGTTGGCGGAACGGGTCTCCTTGTCGAAGACCCCGTGCTGGAACCGGGTGCGCGAACTCGAGCGGCGGCGGGTGATTCGCGGCTACCACGCGGCGATCGACCCGCAGGCGCTCGGGTTGAGTCTGACCTCGTTCGTCCAGGTCCGCGTGGAGTTCGGTCGACACGGCGAGTTCGAGCGGGCGGTGCGCGAGCATCCCGCGATCATCGAATGCTTCACGACCGCCGGTGAGGAGGATTATCTGCTGAAGGTCGTGAGTACCGACGTCGAACACCTCGACTCGCTGCTGCGCGACGAGTTGTGCCGATTACCGGGCGTCGCGCGCTTCTCGACGACGATCTGCCTGAAACGGATCAAGGAGGCGGGGCCGCTGACCCGGGCTCGTGCGGCGGTCGCGACCCGCTAGATCGGCGGCGGCGCGGACTTCATCCGCTCCATCGCGAAGCGGGAACTCACGTTGCGCATTGGCACCGCGGTGATCAAGCGGCGGTAGAACGCGTCGTACGCCGGGATGTCGGGCGTCATCACGTGGAGCAGGTAGTCCACGTCGCCGCTCATCCGCCAGGCGCCGACGATCTCCGGCATCGTCGCGACGACCTCCGCGAACCGGCGCAGCCAGTCGACGGAATGGTCCGCGGCTTCGACCGAGACGAACGCCGAGACGGGATATCCGAGCCGTTCCGGTGACAACAGCGCCACCCGCCCGAGGATGACGCCCGACTCTTCCAGTCGCTTGATGCGCTTCCAGCAGGGTGTCGCTGTCAGACCGACCGCCGGGGCGATCGCGGTCAAGGGCATCGTCGCATCGCGTGCCAGGAGCCGCAGGATCGCGCGGTCGACCGCGTCGAGCGGCGCCGGGCCGTGAGTGTCAATCATGCTGCTGCAACCTCGCCAGGAAAAAAGATAATCTCATAATAAACATTAACGCGATAAAAATAACCTTTTTTTGACTATAATTATCGGTCTTAATAGAATTTTGTTCTCCTTCCGATGATGCATCGACTGGAAATCCGATGATTCCGATCGCACTCGATCCTCGATTCGCACGCCTCGCCGTGGTGGGTGACGGTGCGCGGGCGGCGCGCCGCCATGCCGCGCTGCGCGCAGCGGGCGCGGCCGACGCGCGCTGGTTCCGGGACGCGCCCGTCTGTGCGGCGGATCTGCCGAGGTTGCACGGGTTGTGGATCGTGGACCTGCCGCCCGACGCGGCGCTCGAGCTGGCGCTGCGTGCGCGCGAGGCGCGGGTGCTCGTGAACGTCGAGGACTCGCCCGCGCTGTGCGATTTCCACTCGATGGCCGAGGTGCGCCGCGGCGACCTGCTGCTGACCGTCTCGACCGCGGGTGCCGCACCGGGCCTCGCCCGGGTGATTCGCGGTCATCTGGAAACGTGGTTCGGTGAAGAGTGGGGCGGGCGCGTCGCCGAGGTCCGTCGCTTGCGCGAGCGCTGGCGTGCCGCCGGTGTCGCGCCGTCGGATACCGCGCGGCGGATCGCCGCGCTCGCGACCGAGCGCGGGTGGCTCGAATGATCGTTCACCCGCAGTTCACGCCCGGCAGCGTCTGGCTGGCGGGAGCGGGTCCGGGCGATCCGGCGTTGCTGACGCTCGCGGCACTGCATGCGATCGAGACGGCGGACGTGATCGTGCACGATGCGCTCGTGTCCGGCGAGATCCTCGCGGTGGCGCCGGCCACGACGGTGCGGATCGCGGCCGGGAAACGCGCCGGCGGCGCGCAGACGCCGCAATGGGCGATCCACGAGCAGTTGATCGCTCACGCCCGCAAGGGACTTCGCGTGCTGCGACTGAAAGGGGGCGATCCGTTCGTGTTCGGGCGCGGCGGCGAGGCGGGCCTCGCGCTGGCGGCCGCGGGCGTGGCGTTCCGCGTGATCCCCGGGATCTCCGCCGGGATCGGCGCGACCAGTGCGGCGCTCATGCCGATCACCCATCGCGGGATCGCGCGCAGCGTCGCCTTTGCGACCGGTGAGTCGGGTGCGGACGGTACGGATGTCGATTTCCGGGCCTTGGGACGCGCCGCGGACACGTTGGTCCTCTACATGGCGCGCAAGCACATCGGTCGGATCGCCGCCGCCTTGATCGACGGGGGACGTCCGAGCGACGACCCGGTCGCCTTCGTGCTGGATGCGACCACGCCTCGCGAGCAGGTGGTCCACACCACGCTTGGCGCGGCGCCCCGGGCCGCCGTCGATCTACCACCGGCCGCGACCCTCGTGGTGATCGGTGCGGTGGCGGCGCTGGGCGCGGCGCTGGGTGCGGGCCTGGGCTTGGCGAAGCCTGCCACACCGGCCGCATCGCCGCGTGCGGCCTCCGCCGCTCGTCGCGTCGGTGCGGCGCGATGAGCCGCAACGCGATCCTGCCGCGCTCGGCACCGTTCGCGGCCGAGGACATCGCCGGGCTGAACGCGATCTTCGCCCGTGCGACCGGTGATCAGCGTGCCTGGCTGGCCGGTTTCCTCGCGGGTGTCGATGCCGCTCATCGCGAGGTCCCGGCGGCCGCGTCCGCGTCGCCCGCCCGGACGAAACTCACGATCCTGTACGCGACCGAATCCGGCCACGCCGAGGCGCTCGCTCAAGCCGCGCAACGGGAGGCGGCGCGCCGCGGCTTCGCGTCGCGGGTGCTCGATATGGCCGACACGACGGCGATCGCATTGCGCGACGCCGCGAACGTGGTGGTCATCGCGTCGACCTGGGGGGAGGGTGAACCGCCGCAGCGTGCGGCGCCGTTCATGCGGGCGTTGCTGGCGGAAGATGCGCCACGTCTCGACGGTCTGCGTTTCGCGGTGCTCGCGCTGGGCGATTCGGCCTATTCCCGATTCTGCGAGGTCGGCAAGGTGATCGATGCGCGCCTCGAGGCGCTGGGCGGGATTCGTTGCATTGTGCGGATCGACTGCGATCTCGACTATGAGACCCCGGCGGCGTCGTTCATCGCGCGCGTGCTCGTCGCGCTCGCACCGCCGGTGGACGCCGGGTCGGTGATCCACGTCGACTTCCACCGCGGCGACGGCCCGGCCGCCGCCAAGCCCGAGCGGTGGGATGCGCCCGTCGTGGTGCGACATCCGCTCAGTTCGTCGCGGTCGGACCGCGAAACCTGGCACCTCGAACTCGACCTCACGGGGTCCGGCCTGCGCTACGAACCGGGCGATGCGCTCGCGCTGTGGCCACGCAACGATCCGGTTCTCGCGGAGTCGATCCTCGCGGCGACGGGCCTCGCGGGCGACGACGTCACCCGCGAGGCCTTGGTTCGCGAGCGCGACATCAGCACCTTGAGCGCGACGTTGATCGCGGACTACGCCGCGCTCACCGGCGATGGGCGCCTGCAATCGCTCGCCGCCGACGAGGCCGCACGCCGGGATTTCCTCGCCGGTCGGCATGCGATCGACCTGTTCGAGGCGTTTGCGCATCGGCTCGAGGCGTCGCAACTGCTGCGCCTGCTGCGCAAACTCCCGGTACGCCACTATTCGATTGCGTCCTCGCAGTCGCTGGTCGGCGAGGCGGCGCACCTCGCGATCGCGAAGCTCGCCTACCGAAGCGCCGGGCGCGCACGCACCGGCGTCGCGTCGGGTCTCGTGGCGGAGCGCCTCGCGGTGGGCGATACGCTGCCGATCCAAGTGAGGCCGAACCCGCGTTTCCGGTTGCCGGCCGATCCGCGCGCACCCATCGTGATGATCGGCGCGGGCACGGGGATCGCGCCGTACCGGGCGTTCCTGCAGGAGCGCGAAGCGACCGGCGCGACCGGGAAGTCCTGGTTGATATTCGGCAACCGCCGTTTCAACCACGATTTCCTGTATCAGCTCGAGGTCCAGGCCTGGTTGAAATCCGGGGTGCTCGGTGAGATCGATCTCGCGTTCTCCCGCGATCAGCCCGAGAAGCGTTACGTGCAGCACGTGCTGTGGGATCGGCGCGATGCGCTGCACGGGATGCTCACGGAGGGCGCGACGCTGTACCTGTGCGGCGACGCCGGCTCGATGGCGCGCGAGGTCGAGGCGACGCTCGTGCGCATCCTGGGCCAGCCGGTCGTGGATGCGTTGATCACCGCCGGGCGGTACCGCAAGGACGTGTATTGATGGGCGGCACGCCACCGAAGCCGGCGCAAGCGGTCGCCGTCGGCGATCCGGGTCGCAGCGCCTCCGATTCGTTGCCCGCGGCGCCGTCTCACAACGAAGGGATCAAGGCACGCAGCGACTTCCTGCGCGGCACCTTGAGCGAGGAGCTGGATCGAGCGGCGCTCGGCGGACTCAGCGAGGATGCGAGCCAGCTCGTGAAGTTCCACGGGATGTACGTGCAGGATGACCGCGATCTGCGACCCGAGCGCGCGAAACGCAAGCTGGACCGCGCGGTCTCCTTCATGGCGCGACTGCGCATCCCGGCGGGTGTCTTGACCGCGCGCCAGTACCTGGCGCTCGACCGGATCGCGACCGAGCGCGCAAACGGCACCCTGCGCCTGACGACCCGGCAGACGATCCAGTTCCACGGGATCATCAAGAGCAACGTGCGCGCCGCGCTGCGGGCGATCGATGCCGAGTTGCTCGACACCGTCGCGGCCTGCGGCGACGTCAATCGCAACGTGATGGCCGCGGCGAACCCGTACCGCTCGCGCGCGCACGCCGACGCGGCCGAGGCCGCGGCGCGCCTGTCGGCCCATTTCCTGCCGCGGACCGGTGCATGGCGCGAGATCTTCATCGGCGATCGGCGGGTCCGCGGCGGCGAGCCGGAATCGGAGCCGATCTACGGTGCGACCTATCTGCCGCGCAAGTTCAAGATCGCGATCGCGGTGCCGCCGGCGAACGACGTCGACGTGTATGCGCAGGACCTCGCCTTCGTCGCGATCGTGGAGGAGGGTGCGATCGCGGGTTACGACGTGCTCGCCGGCGGCGGCATGGGCATGACGCACGGCGAGCCGGACACGTATCCGCGCGTCGGCGACCTGCTCGGCTATTGCCCCGCGGAGCGGCTGCTGGAGGTCGCCGAGGCCGTGCTCACGACCCAGCGCGATTTCGGGGACCGCAGCAACCGCAAACGCGCCCGTCTGAAATACACGATCGACGTTCGCGGGCTCGACTGGTTCAAGGCAGAGATCGATCGAAGGATGCGCTCGCCCCTCGAGCCGCCCCGTTCGTTCGTGTTCGAAAGCCACGACGACCGGCTCGGCTGGGCGTCGGGCACGGACGGGCTGCATCACCTGACCTTGTACGTGGAGAACGGCCGCATCGCCGACCGCGACGACGAACGACTGAAAGCCGCGCTTGCCGCGATCGCGGCCCTGGCGGGTTTCGGCGACACCGGCCGTTTCGTGATCACGCCCAATCAGAACCTCGTGATCGCGTGCGCGACCGATGTCGAGCGCACGCGGATCGACGCGATCCTGGCCGGGCACCGCGTGCAGCGCGAGATCTCGCGGTTGCGCCACGGCGCGATGGCTTGTGTCGGACTGCCGACCTGCGGTCTCGCGCTCGCCGAGAGCGAGCGTTACCTGCCGGGTCTGGTGACCCGGATCGAGGCGATCCTCGCGCGACATTGCCTCGAGGACCAGGCCATCACGATCCGGATGACCGGTTGTCCGAACGGTTGCGCGCGGCCGTACCTGGCCGAGATCGCTTTGGTGGGCCGGGGTCCGGGCCGGTACAACCTGTTGCTCGGCGGCGCCGCGGACGGCTCGCGGCTGAACCGGCTGTATCGAGAGAACCTCGCCGACGCCGAGATCCTCGCGGCGCTCGAACCGGTGATCGCCGGATATGCGCAGGCGCGCCGCGACGGCGAGCGGCTTGGCGACTATCTGTGGCGCGCCGGGATCGTGGCGGCGGCCGCAAATCGCTCAACGTAGGCGGATGCGCACGCCCGCGAGCACGTTGAATCCGGGTGCGGGTTCGAAGTAGGCGCCGTTCGCCTGGTTGACGATCACCGCACCGACATAGCGGCGGTCGAGCAGGTTGTCGAGGCGCAGGAATAACGCCAGGCGCTGCTCGCCGAGCGTCGTTCGGTAGCCGCCGCTCAGGTTGAACACGGGAAAGGCGCTCGCGAACTCCCGGTTGAGGCTGTCGGCGGCGATCGCCCCCAGGTACTGTCCGCTCACGCTCGCATGCCAGCCTTGCGCGCGGCCCCATCGCAGCTGCGCATAGGCGTCGTTGCGGGCAACGCCCGGGAGCCGGCTTCCGGCGGCCACCCGCACCGTCGGTTGCGAGCACGGTGAGGCGGTGCAGGTGTCGTACGCGTCGATCACGACCGCGTCGACGTAGGTGTAGGCGAACTGCAGCCGCCAAGCCGGAGAGAGGCGATAGTGGAGCGAGGCCTGCGCGCCGCTGCGGCGGGTTCGTCCGGCGTTCTCGTAGGTGGAACGACCCCCGGAATTCGTGACCACGACGATCTCGTCGTTCGTTCGGGTGTCGAAGGCGCCGAGCCCGGCCGAGACGGCCCGACTCACGCGGATCTTCGCGCCGAACTCGCCGTCGCTGCTGCGCGCCGGGCGCAGCGCGAGATTCAAGCCGGGCAGCCCGTCCGGCCGGTACGCGAGCTCGGAGGCGAGCGGCGTCCTGAAACCCTGGCCGAAGGAGGCGTACCAGTGCAACCAGCGGCGTTCGGCGTAGAGCACGCCGATCACCGGGGTCGTGGCGGTGTAGGTGATCGAGCCGCTGTCGTTGCCGCCGGCGAAGAAGTGATCCTCGGTGGTGAACCGCACGTCGCTGTGGCGCAATCCCGCCGTCACGGTCCAACGCGGCGCGAGCGTGAGGGTTGCCTGGGTGTACTCGTCGACGTTTTGGGCGAGGTCGTTCTCATCGCGTCGCAACGCGCCCTGAACCCCGAGCGTCGCGCCGACGTAGTTGTCGTAGCCTTGGCGCCGCTCGTTCTGCGTGTCGTAACTCACGCCGGCGACCCAGGAGAGTGGGCGCCCGGCGAGTGGTCCCTGCCACGTCCAACGGGCATCGGCGCCGCCGAAGTCGCGGTGCAGGTCGACGACACCGCCGGCGCTCGTGACCGGCCGTTGCGCGCCGACCGGAATCGACAGGAACTGCAGCACCGTCCGATGACCGTAATATCCCATCAGGCGCAGGCTCTGATGCGCGGTGAGGCCTCGGCGGTAGATGAGCCCGCCTTCCTGCTGCGCGAGATCCTTGCGGGTATTGAAGTTTAGCGCCGCGACCGAGGTCTGATCGGGATTCGCCGCGAACTGCGCGGCGGTGAGACCCTGCGGGTCGTTCGCGTGCGGGCGCGACAGCACGTTCGCGATCACCGTCAGCGTCTCGCGCGGGCCGAACGCGTAGTCCACCTTGCCGTTGAAGGATTCGCTGCGGGCGCGCTGATGCGGCCGGAAACCCCGCCAGGAAAAATGGGTGAAGTCGAGGTGGTAGTCGAGCCGGCCGATCGCGTCGCTCGCATCGATCCCGGCGCGGACTGCGCCGAAACTGCCGCCCGCGAGATTCGCGCGCACGCTGCCCGGGGACGCGCCAGGGGCGGTGAAGAGCTGGATCACGCCGCCCGAGGAGTTCCCGTAGAGCGCCGAGAAGGGTCCCTCGAGCACCTCGACGCGGGACGCGGAGCCGAGATTGAATTGCGAGAGCTGCCCCTGGCCGTCGGGGCCGCTCTGCGGGATGCCGTCCTGATAGATGCGCACGCCCCGGACCCCGAACGCCGAATCCGCGCCGATCCCGCGGATCGAGATCTGCTGGTCTTGCGCATAGTTGTATTGGTTGCGGGCGAGGAGCCCCGGAACCGACTGCGCACCGTCCGCGAAGTTCACGCCGAGCGCATCGTCGCTGAACCGTGCCGCCGGCACGCGGATGATCGTCGCGGGCACGTCGAACGCCGGCATGGCGACCCGCGTCGCGGTCACGACGACGTCGGACAGCGCCGCCGAATCGGCGGCCCGCGCCGCCGACGGCCATGTCGGCCCGAGCGCGAGCACCGTGAGCAGAACCAGGAGAAGATCGGGCGTGGCTCGCCCTGCGGCGGTCGGGGTCATCGGCAGCCGGCCATCGAGGTGACGCGGTGGCCGCGAATGGGCGGCGCCTCATCGCGCGATTCAGCGGCATCGGCCAGCTTGTCCTCAGGAGTCATCTGGGTGT
>JAKBCG010000001.1 GCA_021808035.1 Pseudomonadota bacterium | reverse complement strand
CCTGCAGCGCCTCCTCCAACTCTCGACCATCGGCTGAACGACATGCAATCCCAACGACGTGTTCTCTGGTTCCGGCGCATCGCGCTCGCCGGCGCACTGCTCGCATCGATCGTCGTCGTGCTCGGTGCCTGGGTGCGGCTGACCGACGCCGGTCTCGGCTGCCCGGACTGGCCGGGATGCTACGGCCACGTGTTCCCCGAGGCTGGAAGGGGCTTCCACAAGGCCCTGCACGAGATGATCCATCGGTACTTCGCGACCACGCTCGGGGTCGTGATCATGGTGCTGCTGTCGTGGGCGGTCGCGAACCGCAAGACCCGCGGGCAGCCGCTCGGTGCGGCGGTCGCGCTGTTCGTGATGGTCTGCGTCCAGGGCGCGCTCGGCGCGCTCACCGTCACGATGCTGTTGAAGCCGCTGATCGTGACCAGCCATCTGCTCGGCGGACTGACGACCTTGTCGATCCTCTGGTGGCTGTCGATGGAGCCGGAGCGGCGCGACGCGACCGCGCGCGAGCGCTCGCTGCGCGCATTCGCGCTCGTGTGCCTCGTGCTCCTCGCGCTGCAGATCGCGCTCGGCGGTTGGACCAGCACCAACTACGCGGCGGCGGCCTGTCCCGACCTGCCGACCTGCCAGGCCTCGTGGTGGCCGCGGCAGATGGATTTCCGCGACGCCTTCGTGCTGTGGCGCGGGCTCGACATCGATTACGACGGTGGGATCCTGTCCAATCCGGCTCGCATAGCGATCCAGGTCACCCACCGACTCGGCGCGGTGATCACCGGGGTCGCGCTGGTCACGCTCGGGATCCTCACGGTGCGGCGGGCCGCCGGACCGCGGCTGCGACGCGCGGGCGCCTTCCTGATCTTCGCGGTGCTGCTGCAGATCACGATCGGCGTGTCGATGGTGCACTTCGGCTTTCCGCTGCCGCTCGCGACGATGCACAACGCCGGGGCAGCGCTCCTGCTGCTGTCGATGGTGACCGTGCTGCGCCGGCTGTGGCCGTCGCCGGTCCTCGCCGTGGTAACCTAGCTCGATGCCGATCGTTCCGGAGAATTCCGTGGTCGCAGCCGCCCCGGCCGGCGTGGGCCGATGGCGCGATTTCCTGGAGCTGACCAAGCCGAAGGTCAGCCTGATGATCGTTTTCACCGCGGTCGTCGGGATGTTGCTCGCGTCGCCGGGTATGGTGCCGCTCGAACCCCTGCTCCTCGGCACCCTCGGGATCGCGCTGGCGTCGGGATCCGCGGCAGCGTTCAACCACGTGCTGGACCGCCGGATCGACCAGCAGATGTCGCGCACGCGCGGCCGGCCGCTGCCGACCGGCAGCCTCGGCGAATCGCAGGCGCTTTCATTCGCGACCGCGCTCGCGATCGTCTCGATGATGGTGCTGTGGTTCGGCGTGAACCCGTTGACCGCGGTGCTGACCTTCGCTTCATTGATCGGCTACGCGCTGGTCTACACGCGCTGGCTGAAGCGCGCCACGCCCCAGAACATCGTGATCGGCGGCGCCGCCGGCGCGGCGCCGCCGCTGCTCGGCTGGGCCGCGGTGACCGGCCACCTCGATCCGCATGCGTTGCCGCTGTTCCTGATCATCTTCACGTGGACGCCGCCACATTTCTGGGCGCTCGCGATCGCGCGGCGCGACGAATACGCGAAGGTCGGGATCCCGATGCTGCCGGTGACCCACGGCATCGAATTCACGCGACTGCAGATCGTGCTGTACACGGTCCTGCTGGTGCTGTGCACCTTGCTCCCGGTCCTCACGCGGCTCTCGGGGCTCGTGTACCTGGTCGCGGTGCTGCCGCTGAACGCCCGGTTCCTGTACTACGCGTTCGAATTGCGTCGAGGTCGCCGCGCCGACATGGCGATGCGCACCTTCCGGTACTCGATCACTTATCTGATGCTGTTGTTCGCGGCGCTGATCCTCGATCATTATTTCCTGATCCGCGTCTGACGGCGGCCGCGGCCGCCGCGCGGCCCGAAAGGAGCGGGAGCGAACGCACCCGCTCACCGGTCGCTGCGAACCACGCGTTGCACACCGCCGGGGCGACGAGCGGCACGGCCACTTCGCCGATGCCTCCCGGCGGCTCCTCGCTCGGCAGGAGCTCGACCACGATCTGCGGCATCTCGTTCGCCCGCAACACCCGATAGCCGTCGAAGTTCGTCTGCTGCACCACGCCGTTCGCGATCGTGATCTCGCCCCAGAGCGCCTCGCTCAGGCCGAATACGATCCCGCTCTCGATCTGGGACTCGACGATACGAGGATTGACCATCTGCCCGCAGTCGACCGCGCAGACGATCCGGTGGACCCGCGGAACACCGCCGTCGACCGAGATCTCGGCGACCTGGGCGATCCGCGTCGCATAACCTTCCATCAGCGCGAGCCCGAGATGCCGGCCGGGTGCGGGCTTGCCCCACCCGGCGAGCCGCGCAGCGGTCTCGAGTACCCGGCGGTGACGCGGCTTGGTCGCGAGCAGTTCCATCCGGAAATCGTACGGGTCCTTGCGCGCGAGCGCCGCGAGCTCGTCGACGAAGCTCTCGATCACGAAACAGTTCGCCGCATGGCTGACCGAGCGCATGTAACCGACGTTGATCCCGATCTCCTGGCGCGTGTAGGTGACCAGGAAATTCGGTATGCCGTACGCGCAGTTCACCGCCGCCTCGACGACCTCGGGGTCGACGCCGGTCACCGGCGGGAACATCCGTGCGGTGATCAACGGGCTCACGATGTGCAGCTTGAACGCGTCGACCTTGCCCGCGGCGTCGAAACCGGCGCTGATCCGCTCGACCGCGGGCGGGCGATAGGTATCGTGGGTCATGTCGTCCTCGCGGGTCCAGATCACCTGGACCGGCCTGCCGAGCGCATGCGAGCCGGCGACAGCGGCCGGAATGAAATCGACGTCGAGGCGCCGGCCGAAGCCGCCGCCGAGAAAGGTCGTGTGGACCCGGACCCGATCGGGCGGCACGCCGGCGGCGACCGCCGCGGCCGCCTGCGACAGCTGCTGGACCTGGGTGCCGACGTACAGGTCGCAGCCGTCGGCGCGCACGTCGGCGGTGCAGTTCATCGGCTCCATCGTCGCGTGCGCGAGCAGCGGCACTTCGTAGACCGCCGAATGAGTGCGCGCCGCGCGCCCCAACGCGGCGTCGGCGTCGCCGTCGGCGCGCGCGACGAGTCCCGGGTCCCCGGCCTCGGTGCGCCGCAGGGACTCGCGGATCGCCGCATCCCCCAGCGTCGCGTTCGGGCCGGGGTTCCAGCGCACCCGCAGCGCGCGACGCGCGGCGAGCGCCTGCCAATAGTGGTCGGCGACGACCAGCACGCCGCTGTCCAGCGCGAGCACCAGGCGGACCCCGGGCATCTTCCCGGCCTCGGTCGAATCGACCGAATCGGGCCAGCCCCCGAGCACGGGACTCTGCGCGAGCGCGCCGTAGAGCATTCCCGGCAGGCGTACGTCGATCCCGAATTGCGCGCTCCCGTCGACCTTCGCCGGGGTGTCGGTCCGGGGCAAGTCGCGGCCGATCAACTCGAACTGGCTCGCCGGCTTCAACGCGACGTGCGCAGGCACCGGCAGCCGTGCCGCGTCCGCCGCGACCGCGCCATACGTGAACCGGTCCCCGGCGGCGTTGGTGATCACGCCATGTCGCGCGCGGCATTCGCCCGGATCGACGCCCCAGCGGGCCGCCGCAGCGGCGACCAGCATCGTGCGCGCCTGCGCGCCGGCCGTCCGCAACTTGACCCAGGCATCCTGGACGCTGTTGCTCGTGCCCGTGACCTGACCGACGTTCGCCGCGTTGAAGTACGCGTCACCGACCGGCGCGGCGACGATCGCGACGCGATCGAGCTCGATCTCCAACTCCTCGGCGATCAGGGTCGGCAGCGCGGTATAGACGCCCTGACCCATCTCGGAGCGATCGACGAGGATCGTGATGGTGTCGTCCGGCGCGATCCGCAGCCATGCGTTCAATTGGGCGGGCGCGCGGCCCGACCTCGTCGCCGCCTTCGCGGGCAACGGCAGGTTCATCGCGATCACCAAGCCGCCCGCGGACAACGCCGAACCCATGAAGTCGCGGCGAGTCCACCGTACCGGAGCCGCGCCGGTCGCGCGATCGTTCTCGGTCGCCATCGCTTCAACCCTCCCCGCGCGCGAGCTCGGCCGCACGATGCACCGCATGGCGGATCCGCGCGTACGTCCCGCAACGACAGAGGTTGCCAGCCATCGCCGCGTCGATGTCGGCGTCGGACGGGGCCGGATGCAGGCGCAGGAGCGCCGCCGCCGCCATGATCTGCCCCGACTGACAGTACCCGCACTGCGGTACGTCGAGCTCGATCCACGCGCGCTGCACCGGGTCGGAGCGATCCGGCGCCAAACCCTCGATCGTCGTCACGGCGCGCCGGCCGACGTCGCCGACCGGCAGCACGCAGGAACGTACGGCGACGCCGTCGAGGTGCACCGTACATGCGCCGCAGAGCGCGCGACCGCAGCCGTACTTCGTCCCCGTGAGGTTCAAGTGGTCGCGCAACACCCACAACAGCGGCGTATCCGGCGCCGCGTCGACCCGCAACGTCCGGCCATTGACCTGGATCTCGACCATCGCTCCACCCCCGTCGTGCCCGCGCCGGCGATCCGTCGCGCGTGCCGCGATGGTACCCGGTCCGGACCCGTGGCGGCATCCCGGTGCTAGGATGCGTCAATGCCGGCCGCTTCCGCGTTCTATCCGCGCGTCGTCGCGCTCGCCGTCGCAGGCCTGCTCGGGGTCGCGCTGTGGCGGATCTTCGCGCCGTTCGTGACGCCGATGGCCTGGGCGGCGGTGCTCGCGTTCCTGCTGTTTCCGCTGAACCACCGACTGCGCCGCCGGCTGCGCGGCCGCGCGGGCCTCGCGGCCGGGGTTCTGACCGTGCTCGCTCCCGTCGGAGTGCTGCTGCCGCTGTCGGCGCTGTCGATCGCGTTCGTCGCGCAGATCTCCGCGCTGCTGCAGCGGATCGAAGCGATCGCGCCGCACTTCGCGCCGCTGTCGACCGGCGATCTGCGGCAGTTTCCGACTGCCGCGCGGATCTACGACTGGTTCGCCGCCCACGGGCTGTTCTCCGGCGAGGAGGTGCGCAGCTGGATGGTCTCCGGCGCGCGCGAAACGCTGCAGCGCGCCGCCGGTCTTGGTGGTTCCTTCTTCCTCGGCGCGGTCAGTTCACTCTTCGGGATCGCGCTGATGCTCGTGCTGCTGTTCTTCTTCCTGCGCGATGGCGACGCGATGATCGCGCGCGTCCGCGCCTGGATCCCGCTCGATCCCGCGCACGAGGAGCGGCTCCTCGAACGCCTGGGCGGCGTCACCCGCGCGATCGTCTACGGGACGACGATGACCGCGATCGTCCAGGGGATCGTTCTCGGCGTCGGATTCGCGATCGCCGATCTCGCATCGCCGGTCGTGTTCGGCGTGCTCGGCGCGCTGCTCGCGATGCTCCCGCTCGGCGGAACGGCGCTCGTGTGGATGCCCGCCGCGCTGTGGCTGTTCGTGGATGGGCGCTGGGGCTACGGGATCTTCATGTCGATCTGGGGACTCATGCTCTCGAGCATCGACAACGTGCTGAAGCCGATGTTGATTTCGGGCCGGGGGCCGGTGTCCGCGCTGGTCGTCTTCATCGGCGTGCTCGGCGGAATCTCGGCGTTCGGACCGATCGGGATCATTGCCGGGCCGATCATCCTCTCGCTCACGCTGTCACTGGTCCTTTTCGCCGAAGAAGCCCGGTCGCGGGGCACGCCGACGGACTGATCCGCGGCCGCCGACGCGACGCGCGGCGGTGCTCACGCCGGTTACAGTACAATTCCCGCCCTGATGGACGTCTCACACCTTCTCGATCGATTGAACGACGCGCAGCGGCAGGCCGTCGCCGCACCGCTCGGCCCGGCGCTCGTGCTCGCGGGCGCCGGGAGCGGCAAGACCCGCGTGCTGGTGCACCGCGTCGCATGGCTGATCCAGGTCGAAGGGGCGTCGCCCCAGAGCATCCTCGCGGTCACGTTCACGAACAAGGCCGCGGGCGAGATGCGCGGACGGATCGAGAGCCTGCTGGGCATGCCCTCGTCGTCGCTGTGGATCGGCACCTTTCACGGGCTCGCCCACCGGCTGCTGCGGCTGCACTGGCGCGAGGCGGGGCTCGCGCAGCACTTCCAGATCCTCGATGCCGAGGATCAGGCCCGGCTGATCCGCAAGGTGCTGAAAAGCCTCGATCTCGACGAGACCCGCTGGATCCCGCGCGAGGTGCAATGGTTCATCAACTCGCAGAAGGACGAGGGTCATCGGCCCGCGACCTTGAAGGACGACGGCGATCCGACCCGCCGGCAGCTGATCCGGGTCTACCTCGCCTATGAGGAGGCGTGCCGGCGCGCCGGCAGCGTGGACTTCGCGGAGCTGCTGCTGCGCGCGTACGAGTTGTGGCGCGACCGGCCGGATCTGCTGCACCACTACCGTGAACGCTTCCAGCACGTGTTGATCGACGAGTTCCAGGACACCAATGCGATCCAATACCGCTGGTTCACGACGCTCGCCGGCCCGACCGGCCGCCCGTTCGTGGTCGGCGACGACGACCAGTCGATCTATCGCTGGCGCGGCGCGCGGGTCGAGAACCTGAACCGGTTCCGTCGCGACTATTCCGGCGCGACGCTGTACAAGCTCGAGCAGAACTACCGCTCGACCGGGACGATCCTGAAGGCGTCGAACGCGCTGATCGCGAACAACGCGGGGCGGATGGGCAAGACGCTCTGGACGAGCGGTGAAGACGGCACGCCGATCCAGATCTATGCCGCCTTCAACGAGCGCGATGAGGCCGATTTCGTCGTGAACCGGATCCGCGAATGGATCGAGCGCGGCGGCGCCCGCCGCGAGATCGCGGTGCTCTACCGGTCGAACGCCCAGTCACGGGTGTTCGAGGAGGCGTTCCTGAACGCCCGGATGCCGTACCGCGTCTATGGCGGGCTGCGGTTCTTCGAGCGCGCCGAGATCAAGGACGCGCTCGCGTACCTGCGCCTGATCGCGAATCGCGACGACGACGCCTCGTTCGAGCGCGTGGTGAACCTGCCCGTGCGGGGCATCGGCGCGCGCACCGTGGACACCTTGCGCGACACCGCGCGCGAGGCCGGCGCGTCGCTCTGGGCCGCGGCGCGCAATGCCGGCGGCACGCTTCCACAGCGCGCCGCACAGTCGGTCACCGCGTTCCTCGACCTGATCGACCGCGTCGCCGCCGAGACCGCCGGACTCGAACTGCACGAGCAGGTCGATCGCGTGATCGAGGCCAGCGGCCTCGTCGCACACTTCAGCAAGGACAAGGGCGAGCGGGGTGAGGGACGGGTCGAGAACCTGCAGGAACTCGTCAGTGCGGCGCGCGGTTTCCTCCCCGATCGGGAGGAGGTCCTGCCGCCGCTCGTGCAGTTCCTCGCCCACGCCGTGCTCGAGTCCGGCGAGGGACAGGCCGACGTCGGCGACGATTGCGTGCAGATGATGACCTTGCACTCGGCGAAGGGACTCGAGTTCCCGGTCGTGTTCCTCGCCGGCATGGAGGACGGCCTGTTCCCGCATCAACGCTCCGCCGCCGACCTCGCGGGACTCGAGGAGGAGCGGCGGCTCTGCTACGTGGGGATGACCCGCGCGATGCGACGGCTCTACCTCACCTACGCCGAGCAGCGGCGGCTCTACGGCGTCGACAGCTACGGCCAGCCGTCGCGATTCATCGCGGAGCTCCCCGCGGATCTCGTCGAGGAGGTCCGGCCGCGGATCCAGGTCTCTCGGCCGACGTTCGTCGCCCGCAAGCCGGTGGCGGAGCCCGCGCCGACCGGGGTACGCATGGGCAGCCGGGTCCGGCACCTGAAGTTCGGCGAGGGCGTGGTGTTGAATTTCGAGGGCAATGGACCGCAGACGCGGATCCAGGTTAACTTTGAGAGACAGGGCACGAAATGGCTGATGCTCTCTTATGCGAACCTCGAACTCGTGTAGACGGCCCGCGACCGGGGAGCTGACCGCGCCGTGAAGATCATCATACTCGGGGCCGGCCAGGTCGGCCGGACCTTCGCCTACCATCTGTCGCGCGAGGAGGCGAACGACGTCACCGTGATCGACTCGGACGAGGAGGTGCTGCGCGATCTGCAGGACCGCCTCGACATCCGTTCGGTCAGCGGCAACGCGGCGAGCCCGCGAATCCTCGAGGCGGCGGGAATCGCGAGCACGGACGTGCTCGTCGCGCTGACCAACAGCGACGAAGTGAACATGCTCGCGTGCCACATCGCGTGGACCTTGTACCGCACCCCGAAGAAGATCGCGCGGGTGCGCTCGGCGGATTTCACCGAGCGGGACCGGCTGTTCGGCGAGCAGGGCATCGCGGTGGATCTGTGGATCAGCCCCGAGCAGCTCGTCACGGAGCACGTCGCGCGCCTGATCCGCTACCCCGGCGCGCTGCAGGTCCTCGATTTCGCCGACGGACGCGTGCGCCTCGTCGGAATCCGCGCGCTGCAGGGCGGACCCTTGGTCGGCCAGGCCTTGAAGACGCTGCGCGAGCACATCCCGACGAAGGAGGCGCGCGTCGCGGCGATCTACCGCGCCGGCAAGAGCATCAAGCCGGAAGGCACCACCGTGATCGAGGATGGCGACGAGGTCTTCTTCCTCGCGGCCCGTGACGACATCCGCGTCGTGATGCGCGAGCTGCGCCGGGAGGAGGCGCCCGCGCGGCGGGTCGTGATCGCGGGCGGCGGCAACATCGGCTACCGGCTTGCGAGCGAGCTCGAGGACAAGAACCAGGTCAAGCTGATCGAGCGCGACGGCAAGCGCGCGCGGCGCGTCTCGGAGCAGCTCAAGAGCACCACCGTGCTGCACGGCGACGCGGCCGACGAGGATCTGCTGCTGGAGGAGAACATCGACAGCGCCGACGTGTTCGCGGCGCTGACGAACTCCGAGGAGGCGAACATACTCTCCGCGATGCTCGCGAAACGGCTCGGCGCACACAAGGTGATGGCGCTGATCAACAAGCCGTCGTATTCGGAGCTGATCGAGAGCGGGTCCATCGACATCGCGATCTCGCCGCAGACGGTCACGATCGGTTCGCTGCTCGCCCACGTGCGCCACGGCGACGTCGTGCGGGTGCATGCGCTGCGGCGCGGCGCGGCCGAGGCGCTCGAAGTGGTCGTCCACGGTGACGCCGACAGCTCGCGCGTGATCGGCCGGCGCATCGAGGAGATCGCCTTGCCGGAGGGCACGACGCTCGGCGCGGTGGTGCGCGGCGAGGACGTGATCATCGCGCATCACGACACGACGATCCAGCCGGACGACCACCTGATCCTGTTCCTGACCGACCGCCGCCACATGGACGCGGTCGAGAAACTCTTCCAAGGCTCGACCTCGTTCCTGTGAAGCAGACGATCCTCCCGGTCGCGCACGTCTTCGCGCTGGTGATCATGGGATTCGCCGCGACGATGCTCGCGCCGCTGCTGCTCGCGATCTGGGGACAGGACCTCGCGCTCGGATCGTTCGCGCTGTCGGCGGTCGCGACCTTCGCGATCGGCGCGGCCTTGTGGATCGCGACGCGGCGCTACAAGCGCGAGCTGAAGACGCGCGACGGCCTGGTGCTGGTCGCATTGACCTGGATCGCGCTGCCGGCGGTCGCGGGCTTCCCGTTGTGGCACTACCTGCCGATCGACTTCACGCACGCCTACTTCGAGGCGGCGTCGGGGCTCACGACGTCCGGTGGCACCGTTCTGTCGGGACTGCAGTACCTGCCGCGGTCGATCAACCTGTGGCGCTGCCTACTCAGCTGGCTCGGCGGGATGGGCATCATCGTGCTGGCGGTCGCGATCCTGCCGATGCTCGGCGTCGGTGGGATGCAGATCTATCGCGCCGAGATGCCCGGTCCGATGAAGGACGCGAAGCTCACGCCGCGGATCGGCCAGTCCGCGAAGCTCCTATGGACGGTGTACGCGGGCCTCACGCTCGCGTGCATCCTGTCGCTGCGGCTCGTCGGGATGGGGTGGTTCGACGCCGTCTGTCACGGCTTCTCGGCGCTGTCCCTCGGCGGCTTCTCGACCTACGACGACAACGTCGGGCACTTCAACTCGGTGCCGATCGAGATGGTGCTGGTCGTTTTCGAGGTGCTCGCCGCGCTGAACTTCGCGACCCATTACCAAGCGTGGAGGCAGCGCGGGCTGCGCGCGTACCTGCGCGACTCGGAGGCGAAGGCGACCGTCGGCGTGCTCGTGGCCAGCTCGTTCGGGATCGCGGTGTACCTGTTCGCGAAGGGAACCTATCCGAGCTTCGTGACGGCGCTGCGCGAGGCGACCTTCAACGTGGTGTCGATCGCGACGGACAGCGGACTGCACACGCAGGATTATTCGCGCTGGCCGGTGTTCGCGCCGATGTTCATGCTGTTCCTGTCCTGCGTGGTCGCGAGCTCGGGGTCGACCGGCGGCGGCATCAAGATGATCCGCACGCTGATCCTCGCGAAGCAGGCGAACCGCGAGCTCGAGCACCTGGTGCACCCGAACCTGGTGAGGCCGTTGAAGATCGGCGGCACGGTGATCGCGAATCGCGTGGTGTTCGCGGTGCTCGGCTTCGTGTTCCTGTATTTCATGAGCCTCGTGACGCTGGTGTTCATCGAGCTCGCGAGCGGCCTCGATTTCACGACCTCGCTGTCGGCGATCATCGCGTGCATCAACAACGTCGGCCCGGGCCTTGGGCTCGTCGGCCCGGACAGCAATTACAGCGTGCTGAACGACTTCCAGACCTGGATCTGCTCCATCGCGATGTTGCTCGGCCGGCTCGAGGTGTTCACGATCCTCGTGCTGTTCACGCCGGCGCTGTGGCGCAAATAGCCGCGCGCGGTGCGCCGAAGGCGCGCTCGAGGAAGCGCTCGATCGCGTGCAGCGATTCCGGTTCGTCGAGCAGCGGGACGTGGCCGCGGTTCGCGACCACCCGGATCTCGAGATCGTGCTTCAGTTCGAGCATGCGCTCGAGGATCGCGGGACTCAGCAGGTCGGATAGCGCTCCGCGCAGCGCGAGCACCGGCAAATCCGCGAGCGCTTGCCACTGCATCCACAGGTCGAGCGGCGCGGCCGGCGCGGCGCGCATCGCCTCGCCGATCGCGGGGTCGGCGGCGGCCCGCAGCGCGCCCGGCGCGTCCTCGATGTAGGAGCGGCGCGCGAGCCTCTCCCAGCGATCCGGCGGCAAATCCGGCCAGGCGACCGCATAGGCCGCGCGCATCTGTGCGATCGCCTCCGGCCAGTCGCGTGGCGGCGGCGAGCGGCCGGCATAGCCCTTGATCCGCTCGACGCCCGCCGGATCGAGCGCGGGACCGATGTCGTTCAGCACGATCCCGGCGAGGCGCGCCGGCCGGCTCGCGGCGTGCACCATGGCCAGAATGCCGCCGAGCGACGTGCCGATGATCGCGTACGGCCCGTGCTCCGCGGCCTCGGCGAAGATCGGTCGGAGGTCCTCCAGGTACACCGGCGGTTGATAGTTCTGCGGCCGCGGATCGCGGTCGGACAGGCCTCGGCCGCGCAAGTCCGGGGCGAGTATCCGGTAGCGCGCTTGCAGATGGACCGCCAGGTCCTCGAAGTCGCAGGCGTTGCGCATCAGGCCGTGAAGACAAAGCACGGTCGGCGCCGTCGGGTTCGGCCCCGGGTACTGGCGCACGTGCAGGCGCAGGTTGTCCGCGGATCGATGGAATTGCGATTCGATGGTGTTCGACAAGGCGGGTTCTCTCCGTTGCGATGGGCGTTGGGCGGTGGCCGGCGTCGCGCGTGGACAGCGGCCCGGGTCGCCGTGGCGCCGCTGCTAGGCGCGGCCGCTCAGGCGTTCGGCGGTGACCATGGCCAGGAAGCCACCGGCGCAGTAATTCAGCAAACGCAGGCGCACGGCCTCCAGGTCCTTCGCACGACACAGCCCCGCGGAAAGCCGGTCGACCCGCTCCGTGCCGGACAACGCCAGCATCATCGAGCCCGCGAGGAAATTGTATGCCCAATACAGTTCACGCTTGGGACTGCCCGGCAGGGCGCACTGCAGGACGTCGATCAACTCTTGCACGTTGTCGTCGAAATATCGATGAATGATCTCGCCGCCCCAAGGGGTATTGTCGATCTGCGCGACCAGCGCGAAGTATCGCTTCCACCCCGGATCCCCGTGGAGTGAAAAGTCGATCATCGGATTGATGAATGCGGCCACCGCACCCTCCACCGTGACCACGCGGGCACCCGCGACGTAGTCGCGCAACGATTCGCGGCGAGCGGCGACCAGCGGACGTGCGCGGCGTTCGAGAAC
Source organism: Pseudomonadota bacterium (assembly GCA_021808035.1). Lineage (GTDB taxonomy): Bacteria > Pseudomonadota > Gammaproteobacteria > Steroidobacterales > Steroidobacteraceae > Bog-1198. The sequence continues at coordinate 35,449 of JAKBCG010000001.1, read as the reverse complement.
CGCGTCGAACAGACCGGATTTGCTTTCGAAGTGATAGTAGATCAATGCAACGTCGACACCCGCCGCCGCCGCGACCTGGCGCGTCGTGACGCCATGGAAGCCGCGTTGCGCGAACAGCGTTTCCGCCGCATCCAGGAGCCTGGCGGGTGCCTTCGGCCGGATATCCGCCGGCGATGACGTGGGACGGCTCGACTTCCGTTGGCGGGGTTTCGCCGGCGACTTGGGGTCGATCTGGGTCACGATAGGATCTGGAACCGACTCATCGAGCACGTGGGATTCGCGCGAAAATAGCACGATCCTTCGCCGAGGGGCGACGGTACGGGCGGACCTGCCACCATGTGAGCACGCGGTTCGGAGCTCGCTCCCGGGCATCCGCGGCCGGAGCGGTAAATTTTAACGATCGTTGAGGAATCGACAACGATCCGGCGGCTGGCATGCTGCCGATGCAGCCGCCACCATGCCCTGGGTCACCACGCGCTGGCGGTGCGCCCAAGCCAACCCGGGCTGGTCGGACGCCCGGCCGGTGCAGTAAAAATAGTTTTTTTTCACGTCTCCGCGGCATGTCCCGAGGGCTGACGGGGGTCGCGCGCGCGCCACGGCGCCCGGGTATCGCACCGATCAAAGCGGTTCCCGATTCCTTGACAGCCTCGAGCTTCTAGAATAATTTCAACATCTGCTGAAAAATAGTGGATTCCCGGCCGATGCGGGGTTCTCAAAACACCATGGTTTCCGGGGAGTGATAATGGCTACATCTCACCGCATCTTCGCGACGCTGGCCGCCGTGCTTTCGGCGATCGGCACGCCCGTCGCCCTGGCGCAGAGCACGCAACCTCCGGCGGCATCGGCAGGAAACGGCGCGGCAAGCTGGGAACTGACGAAGGTGGTCGTCACGGCGACACGCCGGTCCGAGTCCATACAGAACGTTTCCGGCCAGGTCACCGCCTTGACGGCAGGGGCGTTGCGCCAGCTCAACGCGCGGGATCTGAACGACTTTGCGGGCTTCGTGCCGGGACTGAGTTTCTCGTCGACGGGAGCCAGCACCAACCTCCTCGTGATCCGCGGCATCACCACGGGTTCGCAGCTCAGCAGTGCGACGGGCGTCTATCTCGACGACATTCCACTCGGCGCCAGCACGTCGAACGGGGTGGGCTACCAGAGCCTGAACATCAACACCTTCGACCTCAATCGGGTGGAGGTGCTGAACGGCCCGCAGGGCACGCTGTACGGTGCGACGTCGCTCGGCGGCACGATCAGGTACGTGTCCCAGACGCCGGAATTGCGGTCTTTCGAGGCCGACGTGGGAGCGGAGCTCGGATCCACCCAGCATGGCCATATCAACCATACCTACGACGGACTGGTCAACATCCCGATCACGGACGTCGCCGCGATTCGAATCGATGGCTATCAGACCTACGATGCCGGTTACGCGAAAGACCCGGTCTATGGACGCGACAATGCCGGGTGGTCCCGATCCGAGGGAGGTCGTGTCGCGCTGTTGGTACGACCCAGCGACAAACTGGACGTCGTACTGCGCGCATCGACCCAGCACATTCCGAGTGAGAGCGCGGACGTCGCCTTCCGCAATCCCGCGACCGGGCAGCCGACCTATGGTACGTACGATCAAGCCTATCCGACGTTCCAACCCTCGGATTACAGCCTGACCCTGTATTCAGCGACCATCGACTACCAGGCCCCCTGGGCCAAGGTCAGCTCGATCACCGGCTACCAGGTCAACAACGGCACGAGCTACACGGACGACAGCTTGATCTACGACGCCGCCTTGGCCGCCTTCGGCGCCGGGCAGGATCCGTGGCGCCTCTACGTCAACACGACGACCAAGAAGTTCACGCAGGAGATCCGGGTGGTATCCCGCAAGAACGACCACTTCCAGTGGTTGATCGGCGGGTTTCTCGGCAACGAAAAGACCAGCGAGATCGTCGATCTGTTCGATACCGCGAATCCAGGCGGGGTCTTCTTCGGGTTGTCGCCATTCACGAGTTTCCTGCCGAGCACCTACCGGGAGTACGCCGCCTACGCGGACGGCACGCTCTTCTTCACCCGGCGGTTCGAACTGGGAATGGGCCTGCGATACAGCCGCCAGAAGCAGGCGTACGAGGAGACGGTGAGCGGCCTGCTCGCGACCGGCTCTTCCACGTCCTTGACGCCGCCGGTCGCCACTTCCGACCAGAGCGTGATGACGTATTTGCTCAATCCGAAGTATCACATCACCCACGATGTGATGGTCTACGCCCGCGCCGCCAGCGGCTTCCGCCCGGGGGGACCCAACTTCGTATTGAAACCCGGCCTGGGCAATCCGACTTTCGGTCCGGACCGACTGTGGAGTTACGAGCTCGGCGAGAAGTCCACCTTCCTGGACGAGCGAGCGACACTGGACTTCGATCTCTATGACATCCTGTGGAAGGACATTCAGGTCACGGTGAACAACGGCGGGGTGAACCAGCTCGAGAACGCCGGAACCGCACGGGTGACCGGTGCCGAAATGTTGTTCAACTATCGCCTCACGTCGACCTGGACACTCGGTGGCACTGCGGCCTATACGGATGCGCGGCTCACCTCCACCGCACCGGTGCTCGGCGTGAACTCGGTCGGCGACCGGCTGCCGGTGTCGCCCCGCTTCAACTTCGCGCTGATCAGTACCTACGATTTCACCTGGTACGGTGGGTACACCGGCGCATTCACCGCGACCGATCGTTGGATGGGAGAGCGCAACGCGGGGTTCGGCACGCTCGTCAGCCCCCAGTTCCAGCTGGGGGCTTACAACATCACCGATCTCAACCTGTCGGTCCGGGCATCGGATCACGTGCGATACGGACTGTTCGTACGCAACGTGTTCGATCGGGTCGGCGAGGTCTCGGCATCCGTTCTGGCGAACGAGTACGACCCTGCCGCGCCCGTCCCGGTATTTCTCGCGCAACCCAGGACCATCGGGCTGTCGGTGAATTATCGGTTCAAGTGAGCGCATGGAATTCTGCACCGTAGAGACCGCGAGCGGTCTCGTCCGCGGGCTGGTCAGCTCGGGCGTCCGGCAGTTCAAGGGCGTGCCCTATGGCGCCTCGACCGCCGGAGCGAACCGCTTCCAGCGCCCGCGGCGACCGCCACCATGGACCGGCGTGAGAGATTGTTTCGGCTATGGCCCGGTGTCACCGCAGGTGCCCTACGACATCGCTCATGACTACGCGCGTCTGATTCAATTCGACCTGAACGTCGCGATGGGCGGGCTGAGCGAGGACTGCCTGCATCTCAACGTCTGGACGCCCGGTACCGGCCACGAGGACAAGCGGGCGGTGCTGTTTTGCATCCACGGGGGCGGCTTCGCGATCAGTTCGGGCAATCACCCGATGTATGACGGCGCCAATCTCGCGCGCCTGGGCGATGTGGTGGTCGTCGCCGTCACCCATCGCTTGTCGAGCTTCGGCTTCCTGGATCTTCAGGACGTCGATCCATCCGGCCGATGGGAGGATTCGGGTGCCGCCGGGATGTTGGACCTGATCGCAGCCCTCGAGTGGGTTCGCGACAACATCGGACGCTTCGGCGGCGATCCCGGCCGGGTGATGATCTTCGGACAGTCTGGCGGCGGCTGGAAGGTGAGCACTCTGCTCGCCATGCCTGCGGCTCGCGGCCTGTTTCAAAGAGCCGCCGTGCAGAGCGGGTCGCTGGTGAGCCACCCGTCCCGGGAACTCGCCGCAGGCGCGGCGCGGGCATTCATCGAGAAGCTCGGTCTGACGCGCGCGACGATCGGTCGAATTCGGGATTTACCATGGTCCGACCTGCTGAGCGCACAGACGACGGTCGGCGCACACGCGTTCGCGCCTTTCGTCGACGGCACCCATCTCCCGGCGGTTCAGCCCGCCGGCGAGGGGTCGGCGCGTCGTGGCGACGTGCCGATCATCATCTCGACGACCCTGGACGACGCGGGTGTTTTCTTCGACCGATTCGCAATGACCGAGCAGGAATTGACGGAGAATCTCACGGTTCGCTACGGCGCTCGAGCGGCGACGCTCACGGCCGTCTATCGCGCGCACTTCCCGGTGAAGTCGCCGTACTTGTTGCACGCACAGATCATCACGGACGCCGGCTTTCGGCGGTTCGCGCACGCGCAGGCGGAGGACATGGCACGCCGCCACGGGACTCCCGTGTACACATACCTCTGGGAGTGGCCGTGTCCCGCGTTCGACGGAAAATTCGGCGCGGCGCACGCGATGGACGTGCCCGCGTCGATGTACAACGAACGGGACGCCATTCTGGGCAGCGGATCGAGCGAGGCCCGCCGCATGTGCACTGCGCTCGCTTCGACCTGGCTGGCCTTTGCGAAGACCGGTGACCCCAATAATCCGGACATTCCGAACTGGCCTCGCTTCGATCCAGACCAGCGCGCCACCCTGGTGCTCGGTCCCGAGACCCGGATCGAGCAGGATCCTTATCAGGCGTTGCGCAAGCTATGGCTCGACCTGCCGCCGGCCTCGAGCGTGCTGGGCTGAATTCATCGCGACGAGGAGAGACCGGCCTTGACGAGGGAACTCCGTGGTAAGACGGTGCTGGTAACCGGGGCGGACCGCGGTATCGGCAAAGGAATTGCGCTCGCCTTTGCGAAGGAAGGTGCCTGCGTGGCTGCGCACGGTCTGGTCGGCCCGGAGGAGGCTCGGCGTTTGGTCGCGGAAATCAAGCAAGCGGGAAGCCCGGATGCCCGGTTCCTCGGCGGCGATCTGCGCGACGTCGCGCAAATCGATGCACTGATGGATCAGGTGTTCTCGTGGAATCATCTGGAGATCCTGGTCAACAACGCCGGCATTCAGTACACCGCGCCGCTGCCGAGCGTCCCGGTCGATTGCTGGAACGACGTACTCGCCGTTAACCTATCGGCGGCATTTCACACGATGCGGCACGCGCTGCCGCGAATGGCTGCAGGGCGGTACGGCCGCGTCATCAATATCGCCTCGGTGCATGGTCTGGTCGCTTCAATCAACAAATCGCCGTATGTCTCCGCCAAGTTCGGGCTCGTCGGATTGTCGAAAGTGGCGGCGCTCGAATACGCCGCGGCCGGCAGCGCCGAGTCCGGCGGAATCACGGTCAACTGCATCTGTCCGGGTTGGGTGGACACGGCACTGCTTGCGCCCCAGATCGAGGAGCGTGAACGACAACTCGGCGTATCGAAGGCAGAGGCGATGAGCAGTCTGCTGACCGAAAAACAGCCCTCCCGCCGAGTATCCACGGTCGCAGAGATCGCGGCTCTCGCGGTTTGGCTCTGTTATCCCGCAGCGCACAACATCACCGGCACGGCCATTCCCATCGACGGCGGTTGGACGGCCCAGTGATCGCGCTTCTGCAGCGCGTCACCGAGGCCTCCGTCGCGATTGCCGGCGAGCGTTGCGCCGAGATTGGGCCCGGCCTGCTCGCGCTGATCGGCATCCGGCCGAGTGATGGTACCGAGGCGGGCGAGCGTCTGCTGGATCGCATGCTGCATTACCGCATCTTTGCCGACGACCAAGGACGGATGAATCGCAGCGTGACCGACGTCGGCGGCGGGCTGTTGCTGGTCCCGCAGTTCACCCTCGCCGCGGACACCCACAAGGGACTGCGCCCCGGCTTTTCTCGCGCCGCCCCGCCGGAGCAGGCCCGCGCGCTGTTCGAGGCCCTGGTGGAGCATGCGCGCCGGCAACATGGGCCGGTCGGCAGCGGTCTGTTCGGTGCGGACATGCAGGTCAGCCTGACCAACGACGGTCCGGTCACGATCTGGCTCGAATCCTGAACGCCGCCCCGGCTGGCCGATTCAGGCCAGCGCGGGACCTTTCGCGTATCATTCGGGGTCCAAGACGGCAGACGTGGATTCGGAGAATGGAAATGATCGATTCAAAGATGCTGCTGGTGATCCTCGCGATCGTGCTCGTCGTGTTCGGCACCAAACGACTTCGCACGATCGGGTCTGATCTCGGCGCGGCCGTGAAGGGCTTCAAGGACGCGATGAACGAGGGCGAGACGCAGGAACAGGTCAAGCAGATCAAGCAGGACGCGGACGCGGGCTTCGACGCGGGCGCGAAACGCGAAGGCGAGACCAAGGTACCGCCGAACACCAGCGCGTGACGCGGCGATGCTGGATTTCGGCTTCTCGGAAATCCTGCTGACTTCGGTGATCGCGCTGGTCGTGCTGGGGCCGGAGCGGCTGCCGAAGGTCGCGCGACAGATCGGCAACTGGGTCGGCCGTGCACGGGTGCTCAGCCGGCAGTTGAGCGAGCAGCTCGAGCGCGAAGTGAGCGCCGAGGAGCTCCTGCGGCAGCGTTCGCGACCGACGTCCCCGGCCGCGAACGCGCAGTCCGCGCCCACCCTCTCGCCGGATCCGATTCCACCGGCGGATCCGTCGCCGGTCATGACCACCGGCTCCGTCGATCCGCCGGCGCCGCACGCGCCAGCACCCGCGCCTCCCGCCGACCCTGCGGCGCCGACGGCCGAGGTCACGCCGTCGATCCGCCCTCCCAATGGCTGAACCGGAAGGCACGACCGAGGATCTCGCCGAAGGCACGCTGATCTCGCATCTGCTGGAACTGCGCGATCGCCTGCTGAAGGCGATGATGGCGATCGGGATCTGCTTCATCCCGACCGCGACCTACATGAACCAGCTGTTCACGTGGGTCGCGAAGCCGCTGATTCACCGGCTGCCGGCCGGCTCGACCTTGATCGCGACGAGCGTGGTCGCGCCGTTCATGGTGCCGTTCAAGCTCGCGCTGGTCGCCGCGATCGCCCTCGCGATGCCCTACGTGCTCTACCAAGCCTGGGCGTTCATCGCGCCCGGGCTTTATCGCCACGAGAAGAAGCTCGCGATACCGCTGCTGATCTCGAGCGTGCTGCTGTTCTACCTCGGCGCGGCGTTCGCGTACTTCTTCGTGTTTCCGGTGATGCTCGGATTCTTCGTCTCCACCACGCCGAAGGGCGTGATGATGATGACCGACATGGGGAATTACCTCGACTTCGTGATGGTGCTGTTGCTCGCATTCGGCGCCGCATTCGAGGTGCCGATCGCGACCGTGCTCCTGGTATGGGCGGGCGTCGTGAAGATCACCACCCTGACGAAGAACCGCGGCTTCGTGCTGCTCGGGGCCTTCATCGTCGCGGCGTTCCTGACGCCGCCGGACGCCGTTTCGCAGAGTTTCATGGCGGTGCCGATGTACGTGCTCTACGAGGTCGGGATCGTGATGTCGAAGGTGCTGCTTAAGGACAAGATCGCCGCACGCGCGAAGGAAGAATCCGAGCGCGGGGCTCCGGTCTAGGCGCTCGCGTCCGACGGCATGCTCGCCGATTCCCGTCGCAGGGCGAAGCTCGCGTTGGCCCTTGCGACCGTCTACCTGGTCTGGGGCGCGAGCTTCCTGTTCACCAAGGTCGGGGTCACGCACCTGCCGCCGGCGCTGTTCGCCGGTGCCCGTTTCTCGATGGCGGGGCTCGTGCTCACCCTGGTCGCCCGCCGCTGGCTGCGCGAGCCATGGCCGGGCACGGCGAGAGATTACCGTCTCGTGGCCGTTTGCGGCGTATTGATGGTCTTCGGGAGCAACGGACTCAGCGTCTGGGCGATGCGCTTCCTGCCGTCGCATGAGGTCGCGCTGCTAAACGGCACCTCGGCGCTGTGGATCGCGACGCTCGGCGCCCTCGGCCGGCGGGGTCATCGACTGACCGTGGCGACGATCGTGAGCCTCGCGCTCGGTTTCACCGGCACGGCGTTGATGCTCGCGCCGGCGGCGCAGCCGCAGACGCGCATGCTCACCGCGAAGCTCGCCGTCGTCACCGGCTGCCTCGCGTGGTCGCTCGGCACCGTGTACTACCGGAATTCGGGAACGCGCATGGCGCCCTTGATGTTCGTCGGCCTGCAGCTGATCGTCGGCGGCGCGCTGCTGCTCGCGACCGGATTCGCGACCGGTGAGGCCGCACGATGGACGCTCGATCTGCCCGGGGCGGCGTCGCTCGCGTACCTCACCTTCGTGAGTTCCTGCTTCGCGTATTCCGCCTACGGTTGGCTCGCGGTCAACACGACACCGGCGGTGATCGGCACCTACAGCTTCGTGAACCCGACGATCGCGACCTTCCTCGGCTGGCGTTTCCTGCACGAAACCATGACCCGCCGGCAGATCGCCGGGATGGCGACGGTGATCGCGGGACTGCTGCTGTTGACGCGCAGCCAGGCGGGCCGGTACGGGCGGCGTGGTGGGAGCGAGCCGGGCGCCGGTTGAGCGCGCGCGCCCACCGGGGCTTCAATCGCGCCGCACGATGATCTGGATCCGGCCACGCGGCCCGATGAACCACGAGCCGATCATGCTCACGATGCTGACGATCAACGCGCTCCAAAAGGCCGCCGAGAAACTCGCAACGTGCATGCCGGGAAGCATCCACGCGACCAGCGCGACCATCCCCGCGTTGATCACCAGCAGGAACAGTCCCAGCGAAAACACCGTCATCGGCAGCGTCAACAGGATCGCGATCGGCCGGACGACCGCGTTGACGACGCCGAGCAGCACCCCGGCGAACAGGAGCGTCGCCGGACCGTCGATCGTGATGCCCGGCACCCACGCGGTCGCTATCCACAGGCCGAGCGCAGCGATCGCGGCGCGAATCAGAAAGCCCAACATGCGAACCTTTCCTCCGTCGCCGGAACCTGCGGGCGGGGTCTTAGGATATCAAGCGTGGCCGGTGCCGCGCGATCGGATCGGTCAATAGTCGAGACCGGGAAGCGGCGGCTCGGCCGGCGGCCGCGGCAGTGGGCGCATTCGCGGGGGCTTCTCGAGCGCGACCTTCAACCGGGCCATCCCCCGCTCCCAGCCGACCCGCACGCGCTTGTAGAACGCGTCCCAGGCGGCGGCCTCGCAGATCCCGGAGCCGAGCAGGCGCAGCGACGTCCGGCCGGGTCCCTTGCGCGAGTCGAGCAGGAAATCATCGACGATCGCACTCGCGCTCGGCGGCATCCCGCGTTCGGCGAAGTAGATCAGGCGCAGCCGGCGATTTGGTTCGTAGACGTCGATCCGCGCTTCCCGGCATCGCTCGCCGTCGCCGACCCGGTACTCGCCACCGGCGCGCGCGTCGATCCATGCCTCGGCTCCAGACCAGATCCGCACCAGCGCGGGTTCGGTCAATGCACGCCAGACGCGCGCCGGCGGCGCTTCGATTTCGGCCAGGCAAGCATAACCGCGGGTCCCGGTGTGGGCAGCTTTCACGGGAGGTCTCGTCACGTTCTGGGCTGATAGAATCCCGCATCCGCGGAGGAACATCCATGACGTACGTCGATATCGTGACCGCCCTCGCAGTTCTGCAGTACCTCGTCTTCGGACTCAAGGTCGGCGCCGCGCGCGAACGCTACGGAGTAAGAGCGCCGGCGGTCACGGGTCACGAGATCTTCGAGCGCCGCTTCCGCGTCCAGCAGAACACGCTCGAGCAGCTGATCGTGCTGTTGCCGGGCTTGTACCTGTTCAGCCGTTATCTGGATCCGCGCTGGGCCGCGGCGATCGGCGTCCTGTACCTGCTCGGCCGGGAGCTGTATTCGGCCGCGTACGTGCGCGACCCGGCGAAGCGTGGCCCGGGTTTCGGACTCTCGTTCCTTGCGGTCACCGTCCTCGTGCTCGGAGGCCTGGCCGGCGCACTGCACACCCTGATCTGAGACGGCACGGCTGCGCTCGCCCGGGCGCACGCGTATAGTACGCACCGCTGGGGTGGTCCCTTCGTTTGGGGGCCTGAGATGCCGGATGGGCGCGATCACGCGCCTCGCGGCAAACCCATAGAACCTGATCCGGTTAATACCGGCGGAGGGAGCGATGCCTCGACTGCGAACGGCCCGGCGGGCCGCTGTCCTGATCTGCTGCGCGTCGTCGGTGCTGCTATGCGCGCAAGCGCGGACGGCGTCATCGACCACCCATCCCGATAGAGATTCCCTGCAGAAGATCGTCGTGACCGCGACGTTGCGCGCGGTGTCGGACGTCGATCTCGCGGGCAGCGCGACCGTACTCGGCGCGCATACCTTGCGCACCGCCGGCGAGCAGCATTTCGAGGACGTGCTGCCGCTGGTGCCGGACCTCAACTGGTCCGGGGACACGTCACGGCCGCGTTATTTCCAGATCCGCGGAATCGGCGAACTGGAGCAGTATCAGGGCGCGCCCAACCCGTCGGTCGGCTTCATCATCGACGACATCGATTTCAGCGGTCTCGGCTCCGCCGCGACCCTGTTCGACGTGGCGCGGATCCAGGTGCTGCGCGGCCCGCAGGCGACGATCGACGGGGCCAATGCGCTCGCCGGACTGATCGTCGTCCAGAGCGAGGCACCCTCCGACCGATTCGGGGGACGGGTCGAAGTCGGCGCCGGCGACTACGGCACGCGGTCGTACGGCGCGGTGCTCACCGGGCCGGTCCCGGCGCTCGATTCGGCGTTTCGCATCGCCGCGCAGCGCTACGTCAGCAACGGCTTCTACACGAACGTCTACCTGCATCGGAACAACACCAACAACCGCGACGAAACGACGCTGCGCGGCCGCTGGCGTTACCGGCCGGATCGGAACCTACGGGTCGACCTGACGGTGCTGCACGTCGCGATCAACAACGGCTACGATGCCTGGGCGATCGACAACTCGCGCACGACCGAGTCCGATCAGCCGGGCGAGGACGTGCAACACTCGACCGGCGTGTCCCTGCATTCGATCTACCGCGGCTGGCACGCGGCGACGTTGACCGCGATCGCGACGTATGCGCGGTCGCTGATCGGCTACGGTTACGATGGCGACTGGGGGAACGAACTCCTCTGGGCACCATATACCTACCAGTACAGCGAGTTCCAAGCCCGGAACCGCACGACCCGGAGCCTCGAGCTGCGACTCGCGTCGCAGCCCGGGCCGGGGATCGACTGGCTCGTCGGCGTCTACGGGTTCCAGATGCGCGAAGGCCTGAGCGACACCAATCTCGGCGTGTATGTCGATCCGATACAGCAGTACGCGTCGACGACCGATTCGGTGCTGACGAGCCGTTACCGCGCCAGCAACGTCGCCCTGTACGGCGAGCTCGGCGGCGAACTCGGCTCGCGCACGCGATGGTCGGTCGGCGTGCGCGGCGAGCGGCATACGACCCGATATCACGACCTGACGACCAATCTCGGGGCGCCGTCGACGAGCAACGCGTTCGCGCCGTCCTACGCGCTGTGGGGCGGGCACCTGTCGCTCGACTATGCGCTGCGGCCCGACGAGCATCTGTATGCATTGATCTCGCGGGGCTACAAGGCGGGCGGTTTCAACCTGAGCCAGGGACTGCCGACCGGCGAGCGCACGTTCGGCTCCGAGTCGCTGATCGATTACGAGATCGGCCACAAGGTCGTGGCCGATCGCGGCCGGGTGAAGGCCGACACGTCGATCTTCTACATGCGCCGCCAGTCGCCGCAATTGAAGACCGGCACGCAGCTCGTCGCCGACGATCCGAACACGTTCGTGTTCTACACGGGGAACGCGAGATCCGGCTATTCCTACGGGGTCGAGAACAGCCTGCGCTGGCGCGCGACGCGGACCGTGACGTTCGGCGCGGCGTTCGGGTGGCTGCAGACGCTCTACCGCGGTTTCGTCCAGAACGGGATGCCGCTGCCCGACCGGCCCCTGCCGCACGCGCCGGACTGGCAGGGCGCGTTGAACGTCCAATGGCAGGATCCGCGTGGCCCGTACGCGCGCATCGACGTGACCGGCATGGGCGGGTTCTACTACGACCTGCCTCCGAACCCGACCCGGTCACACCCCTACGGGCTCGCGAACGTCAAGGTCGGCTGGAAGAACGCGCGCTACGACGTCGACCTGTGGGTGCGTAATTTGCTGAACAAGGACTACACGGTCCGCGGGTTCTATTTCGGCGACGTGCCGCCGAATTTCCCGAACGCGCTTTACACGCAGCTCGGCGACCCGCGTACCTGGGGCGCGGATCTCACGATGCGCTTCTAGCGCATCGTGACCCGCCGGTCGCGGCCCGAGAACACCCGCGCCTCGAGCCAGCGCCGGACGCGCACCGCATCGGCGACCCGCGTGTACTTTCCCCAGGAATCGAGCAGCACGATCACCAGTCGACGGCCATCGATCACCGTCTCCATCACGAGGCAATGTCCCGCGGCGTTGATGAAGCCGGTCTTCTGGACGATGATCCGCCACGCGCGATTGGCGACCAGCCCGTCGGTGGTGCCGAACTCCACCAGGCGCCGGCGCACGCGGACCGCGTAGCGTCGGTCGGTCGAGAATCGCCGGATCGTCGGGTTATGCGACGCGGCGACGACGAGCTTCTCGAGGTCCCCCGGCGTCGATACGTTGTGACGGGTGAGCCCGGTCGGGTCGGCGAAGTGCGTATGGGTCATCCCGAGCGCCTTCGCCTTGCGGTTCATCGCCCTGATGGCCGCCGGGAGGCCGCCGGGATAGTTGTCCGCGAGCGTGCGCGCCGCCCTGTTCTCCGAGGACATCAGCGCAAGATGCAGCAGCTGGCCGCGGGTCAGCGTCGTCCCGACCTTCAGGCGCGAGTACCAACCCTTGCCGTGGATCCGGTCGGACGGCTTGATCGTGATCCGCTGATCCAGCGGCTGCTTCGCGTCCAGCACCACCAGCGCGGTCATCAGCTTCGTGATGGAAGCGATCGGCTGGACGGCATCCGGCCGCTTCGCATACAACACCGCGCCGTTGGTCGTATCGACCACCAGCGCGGCGCTCGAACGCAGGTCGGGACCGCGCGGCCGCACCCGGCGGTGGACCGGATGACGGTCATGGTGGTGGACCGGGGTCGCAAGCGATGTCGCACCGATCAGCAGCGCGGCGAACGCTCCACAGACCGTTGCCGCCCTCTGAAGCCGTCGACCGTTGGCGGACATGATTCTCCCTTCGAGCTTGCGCAACTTTACCGCGGACCACGGGATCTGCAAGAGGCTGCGCGCGATCGACGGTACTTTTTTTGACTTCACACCGCGGGTTCGACTCCCGGCGCCCGCCGCAATTCCTTGTCGCGATACATCCGATGCTCCGCGAGACTCTGCAGCTCGCGCAGCTCGCGGGCATCCTGCGGATAGGAAGCGACACCGATGCTCACGCTACAGCGGATCATTCGCGAGCGCAGATCGAGCGTCGTCTTGAACACGTTGTGGCGGATCCGGTTCACGATCGTCCCGGCGACTTCGGGGGGCGCCCCCGGCAGCAGCACCGCGAACTCGTCCGCACCACATCGCGCGGCGCGATCGCTCGTGCGGATGCTCCGCTGCAGGCAGCGCGCGACCATCGTCAGCGCGGCATCGCCCGCTTCCCGGCCGAACTCCTCATTGATCCGGTCGAGCTGGTTCACGTCGACGAACAGCACCGAATAGGGTCGGTGGTCGCGTTCGCGCGACCGATGCTCGTGGTCCCAGACCGCCTCGAAGGTGCGCGCGTTGAGCAGGCCGGTCAGCGGATCGTCGTGCGCCAGGCGCTCGATGCGGTCCCGTGCCTCGGTCACGTCGGCCGCGAGGGTCGAGGTCAGGTACGCGACGAGCAGGATCGGCGCCATCACCCCCACCGTCCGCGCGGCCATCGCGAGCCAGGTCGGATCGAGCCCGGGGGTGGCGACGACGAGACCCGCGTACACCGCGATCGCGGCGCCGACCTGGGCCATCGCGGTCGCCCGCCCGAGCGCGAATGCGCTGAGGATCAACGGCAGCAGGTACAGATTCACCAGCGGACTGTCGGCCCGGCCGGTGAACCAGAGCACCGCGCTGACGAACGCGACCATCGCCCAGGACTCGACCTGCATGCGGACGCGGCCGAGGTTCGGCAGGAAGCGCCGGGATCGAAACGCCAGGATCGTCGCCGCGAACGCGCCGAGCAGGGACACGAGCGCCCAGGGATGCGCGCCGATCGAGCTCGACCAGACCAGCACCAGCGCCGCGAGCGCGAGGCACAGGATCTCGATCGAGCGGATGCCGCGCACGCGTCCGGGCGCCCTTCAGCGCCTCGCCGCGGACAGCGCGCGGTCGGGCGTCGCGCGAAGCCGGCCAAGCTCCTCGACCGCACGGCGCACCTCCGGATCGGCGCGGATCTGCGCCGGGGTCGAGGGCGCGCCTCGGGAACCCGGCGGCGGCGGCTTCAGCACGATGTCGGGCAACAGGCCGGTGTGATTGATCGAGACCCCGGACGGTGTGTAGTAGAGCGAGGTCGTGAGCTTCAACGCGCGTCCGCCGGGCAACGGCATCACCGTCTGCACCGACCCCTTGCCGAAGGTGCGCTGGCCCATCAGCGTCGCCCGGTGATGGTCCTTGAGCGCTCCGGCGACGATCTCCGCGGCCGACGCCGAGCCGCCGTCGACGAGCACCACGATCGGCGCGCCGTGCAGCAGGTCGCCCGGCTTCGCATCCATCTGGAAATTCGCGTCCGGCGCCCGGCCGCGCGCGCTCACGATCACACCGCCGTTCAGGAAATCGCCGGCGACCGACACGGCCGCGTCCAGCACGCCACCGGGATTGTCGCGCAGGTCGAGCACCAGGCCGTGGAGCGATCCATGATTGCGGGCGAGCAGGGCCTGCAGGGCCGCCTTCACATCCGGGCCGGTCTGCTGGGTGAATTCGGCGATCCGCAGATAGCCGATCCCGGCGCCGAGGTCGAGCGAGCCGACGCTGCGCATCTCGACCGGACCGCGCTTGACCGTGAACACGATCGGCGTACCGCTCGAGCCGCGGAGCACGCCGATCCGCACCGTCGTGCCCGCTTTGCCGCGCATCCGATCGATCGTTTCGGCGAGGCTCGCATTCGTGATCGGCGTACCGTCGATCGTCGCGATCACGTCGCCCGGACGCAGTCCGGCGGCCGCGGCGGGTGATCCGGCGAATACCGAGACGACGATGACCTCGTCGTCCTGCATCGACACCTCCAGACCGACGCCGGAATACTCACCGGAGCTGTTGATCCGCACCTGGGTGTATTGATCGCGACTCAGGTACTCGGAGTACGGGTCGAGGGAAGCGACCATCCCGCGGATCGCGGCCTGCAGCAGCCGGTGATCCCCGATCGGCTCGACGTAATCCCGCTCCACACGGTCGAGCACGAGCGCAAACATCTGCGCGTCGCGCCACGGCAGATCGGCGCCGAGCGGCACCGGCTTCTGCGCGAACACGCCGCGCGCGGTGCCGAGCGCGAGTCCGATCGCGACACCGAGCGCGAGGGTCAGGAAACCACGGGCTTTGCGAGGGATCATCGGGAGGCGAAGCATACGCGGTGCGGCACTGCGGCAACAATCACCGGATGCGCAATTTTCGGGTTCGCCGATCGCTGCGCTGCGTCAACCGGTGCTCGACTTGCCATCTTCCCGCCCATCAGCGCCGGCCGGCCAGCCATGCCTGCGGATCGAGCGGCGTGCGCCCATGACGGATCTCGAAATACAGCTCCGGCGGAGTCGGTCCGGGCGCACTGCTCATCGCCGCGATCACGTCGCCCGGTGCGACCCAATCACCGACCGATTTGTAGAGCACCTCGGCGTGCGCATACAGACTGAGATACCCGTCGCCGTGCGAGAGGATCAGCAGCAGGCCGAGTCCCTGGAGCCAGTCCGCGTACACGACCCGCCCGAAGTACGGCGCGCGCACCCGCGCACCGGGTGCGGTCCGGATCAACAGCCCGTGCCACCGCAGTCTCCCCTGCGCGGCGTCCATGCGCACGTCGCCGAAATGCTCGACCACGCGGCCGGCGACCGGCCAGGGCAGTCGCCCGCGCATCGCGAGGAAGTCCTTCGCGGGTCGCGTCGGGAACGACGGGATCACGCGCGAGAGCTGGTCGATCAGCGATTCGACCGAGTGTTGCTGCCGGCGCAGGTCCGCGAGACGCTGCTCCGCGCTCCGCACGCGGGCGCTCGCAGCCTGCAGGGCCGCGGCGCGCTGCGCGCGGGCCGCGCCGAGCGCCGCGAGCGCCTTCACCGCGTCGTCCTGCAGGTCGTGTAGGTGCATCGCCTGCTGCCCGGTCGCACGGGCGACCGCCGCGACCGATTGCATCCGGCTGCGGATCGCGGCGATCTGCGCGGCCCTCGCGCGGCCGAAATAGCCGTAGTAAGCAAGCATCCGGCCGACCTCGCCGACCGCGCTCTGATCGAGCAGCAGCTTGATCTGTTCGCGGCGCCCGATCATGTACGCGGCGACGATCTGTCCGGCGAGCGCCCGGCGCTCCTGCGTCAACGCCGCGAGATTGCGTGTCTGCTCGGCGCGCAGCGCATCGAGTCGCTTGCGGGCCGCGGCCGCCGCCGCCCGGAGCGATTCCAACGTACGCCGCTTCGCCGCGATCGCGAGGTCCGCCCGGCGCACCGCGGCGTCGAGCGCATCGCGTCGCTCGAGGTCCGCGTCACGGCGCTTGGCGATCGCGGCGATCTGCGCGCGCACCCGCGCGAGCTCGGCATGCGCTCGGTGCACGGCGGGCGTGTCGGCAGCGGGCGCGCCGAGCATCGCCGCCGACAGCAGTCCGACCGCCGCCGCGGCCGTCTTCCAGGATGGGATGGATCGCAGGTTCATCTCGCAGCCCCAAGCATACAAGGCTTCCCGGCGCTGCTATACTTGCGCGCCCGAAATTCCGACAGGTTCCTTAGCCTCGATGCCGCGTCTGCTCGCCTATATCGCTCATCACCCGTGGTTGACCGCGGGGACCGCGCTGGTCGCGGTCGCGGTGCTCGCGTATGAGCTGCGGCTGCGGACCACCGGCGCGATCGCCGTGGGATCCACCGAGGTGGTGCGGCTGATGAACCAGGGCGCGCTGTTGATCGACCTGCGCACGAAGGAAGCTTACGACGCCGGCCACATCGGCGAGGCGCGGCACCTGCCGGTGGAACAGCTCGACGCCGAACTCGAGTCGTTGAAGAAGTGGCGCGAGAAGCCCGTGATCCTGTACTGCGACAGCGGCGTGCGCAGCGCCGCGGCGACCCGCAAGCTGCTGAAGGCGGGGTTCGCGCAGGCGGTGAGCCTCGACGGGGGCGTGCTCGCGTGGAGTCGCGACAACCTGCCGCTCGTGAAGGGGGCCGTTGCGAAGAAGGCGGGCGCGTGAGCGCGCCGCCGATCACCGTCTATTCGGCGAGCTGGTGCCCTTATTGCCAGCGCGCCAAGGCATTGCTCCGGGAGAAGGGTCTCGCTTTCACCGAGTTCGACGTCGACGAGGATCCATCGTGGCGCGCCGAGATGGTCGCCCGCAGCGGGCGGCGCACGGTGCCGCAGATCTTCATCGGCGATCGACATGTCGGTGGCTGTGACGACCTGATCGCAAGCGACCGGAGCGGGGAACTCGACCGATTGGTTCTGGGGGATCGATGAACGAAGAGATCGCGAATCAGCCGTTGCCGGCGCAGAACGGCGTGCAGGTCACGCTGCAGACCGTCTATTTGAAGGACAGCTCCTACGAGTCGCCCAACGGGCCGCGGCTGCCGCCGAACCAGGCCTGGGAGCCCAAGTTCCAGTTGAACATGAACAGTTCGGCGGAGGATATCGCGCCGGACGTGCGCGAGGTATCGCTCACGATCACGCTGGAGGCGAAGCAGGGCGAGGCGACGATGTACCTCGTCGAGGTCAAGCAGGCCGGCGTGTTCGCGATCGTCGGCGCCTCGGACGAGGACTTGAAGCGCCTGATCGGCAGCTTCTGCCCGAGCGTGCTGTTCCCTTACGCCCGCGAGGTCGTCTCGGATCTGATCACGAAGGGTGGTTTCCCGAACTTCCTGCTGCCGCTCGTGAATTTCGACGCGCTGTACCAGCAGGCGGCGGAGAGCGGGCAGGCGCAGACGGGCACCGTCAACTAGCCCCGCGCACCCACCGGTTCCCGCTCGATGCCCGGCCCGGATCCCCACGCGATCGCGGTCGTCGGCGCCGGATCCTGGGGTACCGCGCTCGCGATCCATCTCGCGCGCTCCGGCCATCCGACCGTACTCTGGGGCCGCGATCGTGCCGCGCTCGCCGAGATGCGCGCGGAGCGGCGCAACCGGCGTTATCTGCCGCGAGCGGCGTTCCCGGCGGCGTTACAGGTCGAGACTGATCTCGATGCCGCACTCGCGGCCGCTCGCGACGTCCTGGTCGCCGTTCCGTCGCACGCGTTTCGCGAGACCCTGAACGCGCTCCAGTCGCGGCTCGGCGCGAACGCCCGCGTCGCCTGGGCGACGAAAGGCTTCGAGATCGAGACCGGTCTCCTGCCGCACCACGTCGCGGCCGAATTGCTCGGCGCCAGGCCGACCGCGGTGCTCTCGGGACCGACGTTCGCGAGCGAGGTGGCCGCGGACCTGCCGACCGCGCTCGTGGTCGCTTCGCAGGACGCGCGCTTCGGCGAAGCACTCGCGCAACGCTTGTCCGGTCCCAACTTTCGCGCCTACCGCCAGACCGACGTCGTCGGTGTCGAGGTCGGCGGCGCGGTGAAGAACGTGATCGCAATCGGCTCCGGCCTGTCCGACGGGCTCGGCTTCGGCGCGAACACGCGGGTCGCGCTGATCACCCGCGGGCTCGCCGAGATGCTGCGTCTCGGGGTCCGCCTCGGCGCGACGCGCGAGACGTTCATGGGGCTCGCCGGCCTCGGCGACCTGGTCCTGACCTGCACGGACGACCAGTCCCGCAACCGCCGCCTCGGAATCGCGCTCGCGCAGGGCCAATCCTTCGACGCGGCGGCGAGCGCAATCGGCCAGGTCGTCGAGGGGGTGCACGCCGCGCGCGCGGTACGGCGGGTCGCGGAGCGCGTCGGCGTCGAGATGCCGATCTGCGAGCAGGTCTACCGCATCGTCCACGAGGGTCACGATGCGCGCGAATCGGTCCGGTTGTTGATGCGCCGGGCGCTGCGCGCCGAGAGCGACTGAAGGGCGCTCCGGGCCGGTACCTCAGGCGCCCGCGAAGCCGTGCTGGCGCCAGGCCTCGAACAGCACGACCGACACTGCATTCGCGAGATTCAAGCTGCGGCCCGGGGTCCGCATCGGGATCGACACGCGGCGATCGACCGGACAACGGGCGAGCACCGCCGCCGGCAGGCCTCTCGTCTCGGGTCCGAACAAGAACGCGTCCTCCGCGCAATAGGCGATCTCGCCGTAGCAGCGGCGCGCACCGGTCTCGACCGCGAACACGCGCGAACCGGCGAGCGCCGCGAGGCAGGCGTCGAGGTCCGCATGCACCGCGACCGGCGCGAGGTCGTGGTAGTCGAGGCCGCTGCGGCGCAGACTCCGGTCGTCGAGACGAAACCCGAGCGGCTTGACCAGGTGGAGCGATGCGCCGGCGTTCGCGCACAGGCGGATCACGTTGCCGGTGTTCGGCGGGATCTCCGGTTCGAACAGGATCACGTGAAACATCGTGGCCCTCGCGCCGCTGCTCCCTGCGCGCGGCTTAAGCCGCGTCGTCCATGCCGAGCTCGCGCATCTTGCGGGCCAGCGTGTTGCGGCCCCAGCCCAGGAGCTTGGCGGCCTCCTGCTTCATGCCCTCGGCCTTGCGCAACGCGACCCGGATCAGGATCCGCTCCACCTCGGGTACCGCGCGATCGAGCAGCCGACGCGTACCGGCGTCGAGCTCGCGCTCGGCCCAGTGGGTGAGCGTCGCGGTCCACTCGGGCGTCGCGCCGTCGGCATCGGACGGCGCACCGCCGAGATCCGCCGGGATGTCCTCGATGCGGATCTCGCGGCCGGGCGCGGTCACGGTGAGCCGGCGGCACGCGTTCACCAACTGGCGGACGTTGCCGGGCCATGCGAAGGCGACCAGTGCTCGCCGTGCCGGCGGAGTCAACGCCTTCGGGTCGACCCCGAGCTCTGCCGCGGCGCTCGCCAGATAGTGTTCGAGCAGCTCCGGGATGTCCTCGCGCCGTTCGCGCAGCGGCGGGATCTCGATCCGGATCACGTTGAGCCGATGCAACAAATCTTCGCGGAACAACCCGGACCGGACACGCGTTTCGAGATCCTGATGGGTCGCCGCGATCACGCGCACGTCCACGCGCACCGGGATCTGGCCGCCGACGCGGTAGAACTCGCCCTCGGCGAGCACCCGCAACAGCCGGGTCTGCAGCGCCGGCGACATGTCGCCGATCTCGTCGAGGAACAGCGTGCCACCGTCGGCCTGCTCGAAGCGGCCACGGCGCAACGCATCCGCGCCGGTGAACGCGCCCTTCTCGTGCCCGAACAGTTCGCTCTCGAGCAGATCGGCCGTGAACGCCGCGGTATTCAGCGCGACGAACGCCTTGGCGGCCCGCGGGCTATGCCGATGCAGGGCGCGCGCGACGAGTTCCTTCCCGGTGCCAGATTCACCGGTGATCAGCACCGTCATGCTGGAACGCGACAGCCGGCCGATCGCACGGAAGACCTGCTGCATGCTCGCCGCGTGACCGAGCAGCTCCGGCATCGACCGGCGGGTCGCCTCGCCCTCGCCGTCGACCGTGAGCGCCGCGTGACTCGCCGCGCGGCGGACCAGTTCGACCGCCTCGTCGATGTCGAACGGCTTCGGCAGGTACTCGAACGCGCCTCCCTGGTACGCGGCAACCGCCGCGTCGAGGTCCGAATGCGCGGTCATCACGATCACCGGCAAGCCCGGCCGCGAGGCACGGATCTCCTTCAACAATTCGAGGCCGCTGCGACCCGGCATCCGGATGTCGGTCATCAGCACGTCCGGCGTCGCGGCGCGCAGCGCGGTGAGCACGGCCGCCGCGCCGTCGAACGAACGAGCGAGCATTCCGCCCGCCTTCAGCGCCTTCTCGAGCACCCAGCGGATCGATGCATCGTCGTCGACGAGCCATACGCTCAAGGGCTTCGCGTTCATGCGGTATCCATCGGCAGCGACAACGTGAAGACCGTGCGTCCCGGCGCGCTGTCGAACTCGATCAAGCCACCATGGCGGGTCACGAGATCCTGCGCGACCGCGAGGCCGAAGCCCGACCCGCCGTCGCGCCCCGAAACCAGGGGATAGAAGATCGTGTCCCGGATTTCCGGCGGCACGCCGGGCCCGTTGTCCTCGAACTGGATCGAGGCGACGACCCGGTGCCGCTGCGCGCCGAGCGTCACGTTGATCGCCGCGCGGGTACGCAGCACCAGACGGCCGCCGTCCGCCATGCCCGACTCGAGCGCCTGCAACGCATTTCGACCGAGGTTCAGCATCGCCTGGATGATGTGGTTCGGATCGACGGTGAGGGTCGGCAGACTGGGATCATAGTCGCGCTCGATCGTGATCCGCGCCGAGGCTTCGCCGCGCAGCAGTCGATAGACGCGCTCGAGCATCTCGTGCACGTTCACGGCCTGTTTGGCGGGCGGACGGCCGGGCCCCTGCATCGTGTCGAGCAGGCCCGCGAGCCGATCCGCCTCGCTGATGATCACCCGCGTGTACTCGCGCAACGCCGGATCGAGGAGTTCGCGTTCGAGGAGCTGCGCCGCGCCGCGCACGCCGCCGAGCGGGTTCTTGATCTCGTGCGCCAGCTGGCGAATCATCAGGCGGCTGCCGTCCAGTTGCGCGAGGAGCGCCGCTTCCCGGATCCTTCGTCGATGCTGGGTGATGTCCTCGATCTCGAGAACCAGGCGGATCTCGGCGCCGAGGGTCGCCACCGTCGCCGCGCACGCCAGGATCCGCTCCGCGCCGAGCGGTTCCTGCCAGGCGAGCTCACGCTGCACGATCTCCTCGCCACGCCGCGCGAGCGCCCGCTCGAGCAGCGCCGCCAGCAGATCCGCGCCTCGCAGCAGCTCACCGACCGGCCGACCGAGCGCCTGGCTCGCGCCGAGCCCGAGCAGGGTCTGCGCAGCCGCGTTCAGGTCGATGACGCGCAGCTCGGCGTCGAGGACGAACACGCTCGTGAGCAGCGCGTCGAGGAGCTCGGCGCGATCGACCGGCGCGGACCCGATGGCCTCAATGGCCATTCGCGCCGTCCGGCGGCGGACCCGCGTTCAGTGCGGGTGGTGGTGGGGATTCAGGATCGAGGGGCGGTGCACGTAGAACGCGACGGTCGCGCTGTTCAAGGTCCCGCCGCTCTCGCGATCGATCGCGGTCGCAACGAGATCGTAGGCGCCGCGCGGCAGGCCGGGCAATGCAAAGCCGACCTGATTCGTTTCTGTGTCGAGCGGCCGGCCGTTCAGGGTCCAGCGCAGCTCGTCGCTCGGTCGCAGCGCCGGCTGCATCGTCAGGTGTACCGGCACCGGCTCGCCGAAGAACGTCTGCTCGCGGGTCGGTGAATCGATCGTGAAGTGGGCATACGGGATCGGCGTCACGGTTTGCGGCGACGATGGGATCGGCGGCGTGCGCACCGCCGGCACGACATCCACGTCGAGCTGGATCTTTTGGGCCCCGGGCGCGGGATGGTCGGCAAAATGCACGACCCCGGCCGCATCGGTCCACTTGTAGATCGCCGACGCCGGGCACGCGTTCGCCGCGAGCAATCCAGCCACGATCAGTATGCGCCACCGGTGCATGATCCGAGAGCATAGCGCCATCGCCCTCCATCACCAAACCGCGGGGTGACGGCGGTGTGACCGCCGTCACCCTTTGGGTGAGCTTCTCCGGACAGCGCGCCGGGCGCGCGGTCAGAGGCTGTAGTACATCTCCATCTCGATCGGGTGCGTCGTCATCCGCAGCCGGGTGACTTCCTTCATCTTCAGGTCGATGTAGGCATCGATCAGGTCGTCGCTGAAAACGCCGCCGACCTTCAGGAACGCGCGATCCCGGTCGAGGTATTCGAGCGCCATGTCGAGCGAATGGCAGACCGTCGGGATCTTCTTGTCCTCCTCGGGCTCGAGATCGTAGAGATCCTTGTCCGCCGGATCCCCCGGGTGGATCTTGTTCTGGATCCCGTCGAGACCGGCGAGCATCATCGCGGCGAACGCGAAGTACGGGTTAGCGGTCGCATCCGGGAATCGCACCTCGATCCGCCGCGCCTTCGGATTCGACACCCACGGGATCCGGATCGACGCGGAGCGGTTGCGTGCCGAGTACGCGAGCTTCACCGGCGCTTCGAAGCCGGGCACGAGCCGCTTGTAGCTGTTCGTGCTCGCGTTGGTGAACGCGTTCAACGCGCGCGCGTGCTTGATGATGCCGCCGATGTAATAGAGCGCGATGTCCGACAGGCCGCCGTACTTGTCGCCGGCGAACAGCGCCTTGCCGTCCTTTTGCAGCGACTGATGCACGTGCATGCCATTGCCGTTGTCGCCGACGATCGGCTTCGGCATGAACGTGAGCGTCTTGCCGTAGCCATGCGCGACGTTCTGCAGCGCGTACTTGAGGATCTGGACCTCGTCGGCCTTCTTCGTCAGCGTGTTCGCCGCGACGTTGATCTCGCCCTGGCCGGCGGTCGCGACCTCATGGTGATGCACCTCGAACTTCAGGCCCATTTCCTCGCAGGCCTGCGACATCGCGGTACGGATGTCCTGCTGCGAGTCGACCGGCGGCACCGGGAAGTAGCCGCCCTTGACGCCCGGCCGATGACCCTTGTT
This sequence comes from Pseudomonadota bacterium, assembly GCA_021808035.1. Taxonomy (GTDB): domain Bacteria; phylum Pseudomonadota; class Gammaproteobacteria; order Steroidobacterales; family Steroidobacteraceae; genus Bog-1198. The sequence goes on along the minus strand of JAKBCG010000001.1, from coordinate 12,052 downwards.
GCCGTCGTCGTAGGGCTTGCCGGAATTCCACGCGCCCTCGTAGGAGTCGACGCGGTACGCGCACCCGTTCATCGACGAGCTCATCGTCACGTCGTCGAAGATGAAGAACTCGTTTTCTGGTCCAAACAGCGCCGTGTCGGCGATTCCGGTCGACTTCAGGTACGCCTCGGCGCGCTTCGCGAGCGAGCGCGGATCACGGTCGTAGCCTTGCATCGTGGTCGGTTCGATCACGTCGCAACGCAGATTCACGGTGGTCTCTTCGAAGAACGGGTCGATCACCGCGGTCGCCGGATCGGGCATCAAGATCATGTCCGACTCGTTGATTCCCTTCCAGCCGGCGATCGACGATCCATCGAACATCTTGCCGTCCTGGAAGAATCCCTCGTCGACCAGCCGGGTCGGGATCGTGACGTGCTGTTCCTTGCCGATCGTGTCTGTGAAGCGCAGATCGGCGAACTTCGCATCCTTTTCTTGAATGAATCGCATAACTTCAGCGGGAGTCATGATTCTCCTCCGTGGGCGGTGTGCGGCGTCGATAGGGCCCGGCCAGGGTCCGGGGATTTTTCGTTAATGCATGAGCCATGCCACATTCTGGGGCGCCGCGAATCAAGGGTTTGGCATCATTGCGGAATGATTAGGCGCGTAGCGTGCACCAATCGAGGGCGTTATGCCAATTTGGCGCATCATTTTGGCGCGCGACGACGAGGACGGTCGTTTGGTCCGGGCGCATACGGCGCGCATGCGGATTCATGCCCGCGCCGCGCGCGCGCGTGCACGTTCGCCTCGCTATACTTGTTCGCTTTGCGATCGAGCGCCCTCATGCCGAAAGCTGCCGCGCCCCCACGAACGTTTCAGGACTTGATCTTCGCGCTGCAACGCTATTGGTCGGCGCAGGGTTGCGTCGTGATGCAGCCCTACGATATGGAAGTGGGCGCCGGGACTTTCGCGCCTGCGACCTTCCTGCGGGCCGTCGGACCGGAACCCTGGAACGCCGCATACGTGCAGGCCTCGCGCCGGCCGACCGACGGGCGCTACGGGGACAATCCTTTCCGTTTGCAGCACTACTATCAGTTCCAGGTCGTGATGAAGCCTTCGCCGGCTGATTTCCAGGCGCTCTATCTCGGGTCGCTCCGGGCACTCGGCTTCGACCTGCTGACCCATGACATCCGGTTCGTCGAGGACAACTGGGAGTCGCCGACGCTCGGCGCCTGGGGGCTCGGTTGGGAGGTCTGGCTGAACGGCATGGAGATCACCCAGTTCACGTACTTCCAGCAGGTGGGCGGGATCGATTGCCGACCGGTGATGGGTGAGATCGCCTATGGCCTTGAACGTCTCGCGATGTACATCCAAGGCACCGAGAGCATCTTCGACATCGTCTGGACCGACGGTCCCGGCCGCCGGGTGACCTACGGCGACGTGTTCCACCAGAACGAAGTCGAACAATCGGCATACAACTTCGAGAAGGCCGACGTCGCCGAACTGCGGCACGCGTTCGATGCGGCGGAAGCGGCTTGCGGCCGGCTGATCGCCGACCGGCTGGTGCTGCCAGCGTACGAGCGGATGCTCGAGGCCTCGCACACTTTCAATTTGCTCGACGCCCGTCGCGCGGTCTCGGTCACGGAGCGCCAGCGGTACATCCTGCGGGTTCGCGCGCTCGCACGCGCAGTCGCGGAAGGCTATCGCGACGCTCGTGAGGCGCTCGGCTTCCCGCTGTGTCAGGGCAACGTCGCCGGACGGGTGGCGTGATGGCCGCCCGGGACCTGCTGTTCGAGTTGCTCACCGAGGAACTGCCGCCGCGCAGCCTCGAGGCCCTGTCGATCGCGCTCGCGGAAGGCTTCGCGGCCGGTCTCGATTCGGCCGCGATCGGCCACGGCCGGATCCGTCGATTCGCAACCCCGCGGCGGCTCGCGGTCCTGGTCGAGCGCTGTGCCGAGCGGCAGCCGGACCGCGCGATCGAGCGCCGCGGACCGCCGCGCAGCACCGCGTACACCGCGGACGGCCAGCCCACGCAGGCGGCGCTCGCGTTCGCGCGCAGCTGCGGAGTCGCGGTCGAGGATTTGAGCGAGATCACGAACGACAAGGGGTCCTGGCTCGGCTACCGCGGCGTCGATCCGGGAGCCGCAACGGTCGACCGGCTCGGCGCGATCGCCGAGCGAGCGGTCTCGGCACTGCCGGCGCCGCGACGGATGCGCTGGGGCGCGGGCGCGGTCGAGTTCGTGCGCCCGGTTCATCGGGTCCTGATGTTGTTCGGCGACGAGGTCGTGCCCTGCGCGATCCTCGGCTTGATCGCCGGGCGCGACACGCAAGGCCACCGGTTCCACGCGCCGCGGTCGATCCGCGTGCGCACGCCCCGCAGCTACCCCGGCGCGCTGCGCCGCGCGAAGGTCCTCGCCGACTTCACCGAGCGTCGGCAGCGCATCCGCGATGAAGTGGCGACCGCGGCGCTGGGCGCCGGCGGGCGGGCGTTGATCGATCCGGCGTTGCTCGACGAGGTGACCGCGCTCGTCGAGTGGCCGGTCGCCGTCATCGGCCGATTCGATGCGCGCTACCGCCGCCTGCCGCGCGAGGTGATCGTCGCGACGATCCAGGATCATCAGCGCTATTTTCCGGTCGAGACGGCTGAAGGGGCGCTGAGCGCGCACTTCGTCACGATCGCGAATCTGGTCAGCCGCGATCCGGACCAGGTGCGCGAAGGCAACGAGCGGGTCGTACGCCCGCGTCTCGCCGATGCGGAGTTCTTCTGGAATCAGGATCGCAAGCGCGGCCTCGCCGACTGCGCGGCGCAGCTCGGTGAGGTGACCTTCCAGGGCAAACTCGGCAGCTACGCGGACAAGACCGCGCGGGTGCGGGCGCTCGCGCTCGAGATCGAGCGCGCGACCGGCGGCGGCGGTGACACGGTGGAACGCGCCGCGGCGCTCGCGAAGGCCGACCTGGTCACCGCGATGGTCGGAGAGTTTCCAGAACTGCAGGGCACGATGGGCCGCTACTACGCGCTCGAAGCCGGCGAGGCGCCGGCGGTCGCCGACGCGATCGAGGAGCAGTACCGTCCGCGCTTCGCCGGGGACGCGTTGCCGCGCACCCGCGCGGGACGCGCGCTCGCGCTCGCCGACAAGATCGACACCCTCGCGGGGATCTTCGCGATCGGCGAGAAGCCGACCGGCGCGAAGGACCCGTTCGGTCTGCGGCGCGCGGCGCTCGGCGTGCTGCGGATATTGCTCGAGACGCCGCTCGACCTCGATCTCAGCGCGCTCCTCGAGCGCGCCGTCGCGGCGCAGCCGGTGACCCGCGCCGGCACGATCACGGAACTGCTCGCGTTCATCGCCGATCGGCTGCGCGGGGTGCTGGCGGAGCGCGTGACGGCGGCGACCGGTGATGCGATCGAAGCCGTGCTCGCGGTGGCGCCGCGGTCCCCGCTCGACGCCGAAGCCCGGTTGATGGCGCTGCAGGAATTCCTGTCGAGCGCCGACGGCGCAGTGCTCGCGGCCGCGAACAAGCGGATCGGCAACATACTGCGCAAGGCGCCGGTCGCCTCGGGCCGGCCGGTGGACCCCATGGTGTTCGCCGAGCCCGCGGAACGGCGTCTGCATGCACGTTACCTCGAGGTCGCGCCGCAAGTGGAGCGTGCGCTCGCCTCGCGGCGCTATGCGGACGCGCTCGGCGCGGCCCGCGCGCTGCGCACCGACGTGGACGCATTCTTCGACGCGGTGCTCGTGATGGACCCGGACACGGCGCGACGCGAGAATCGGCTCGCGCTGCTGCGCGACGTGCGGGCATTGCTCGGCGGCGTCGCGGACCTGTCGCGATTGCCCGGCTGAGCGCGGCGCATCGGATGCAGAATCTTCGCTCGCTGTTGTTCACCGCCTACCTGATGCTGTCGGCCTGCGTCTTCGGGCTCGTGATGGCGCTGCTGTTCTTCCTGCCGCACCGGGCGCAGTTCGCACTCGCGCGGACCTGGGCTCGCGGGGTGCTGTGGATGCTCGCGATGCTGTGCGGGCTGCGCTACGTCGTCGAGGGCGCGGAGCACCTGCCGCCGGGAAACCATATCGCGATGAGCAATCACACCTCGGCCTGGGAGACGGTCGCGTTCTTCGTGCTGCTGCCGACCCAGGTCTGGGTGCTGAAGCGCGAACTCCTGTGGATCCCGTTCGTGGGCTGGGGCCTGAGGCTCCTGAAGCCGATCGCGATCGATCGGGGCGCGGGACATCGCGCCGTGAGCCAGGTCGTCGAGCAAGGCCAAGCGCGGCTTCGCGACGGGCTGTGGATCGTGATCTTCCCGGAAGGCACCCGCGTGATGCCCGGACAACAACGCAAATATGGGGTGAGCGGCGCGATGCTCGCGATCGCGTCCGGACACCGGATCGTCCCGATCGCGCATGATGCCGGCGAGTTCTGGCCCCGCCGCGGTCTATTGAAACGACCGGGACTGATTCGGGTGAGTATCGGGCCGTCGATCGATCCGACCGGCAAAGACCCGCGCGCGCTGACCGAGGAGGTCAAGGTTTCGATCGAATCACAATTGGCGAAGATCGAGGCGATAAAACGAAATTAGCGGCAGATCAACAGACCATCGCGACTGAAGGGGGCGAGCCATGCTGAGTCCGCGGCATCTTGCGATCGGAGCCTTCGTCGTTTGGGTTCTGATCGATGCGGCCATCGTGTTTCGGTGGAAGACCGGGGCTTCGGAGAATCGCGACCGCCGCTCGCTCGGGGTGCTGATGCTGCTCAGCCCGATCGTCTGTATCGTCGCGATCCAGTCGGCGTTCGCGTCGGCCGCGCCGGTGCGACCCTCCTGGCTGCCGTGGGTGGGCCTCTGCGTGATGGCGAGCGGGATCGCGCTACGATTCCGCTCGATCGCCGCGCTCGGCGACTGGCGCAGTTTCGCGCTGCTCGTGCTGCTGATGCCCTTGCCGTACCTGTTCCGCATCCGCGAAGAGGAAGCGGCGCTCGCCGCCGCGTTCGGCACGGAATACGCCGCGTATCGACGGCGCACGAAGCGCTTGATCCCCGGGATCTACTGAGCGCGGCGCGGCACGAGCACCCAGCCGACGGCCGCCGACGCGATCGCGAGGCCATAGCCGCCGGCGGCGGTCAGCGACAGCCCGACCGCGAGACCCGACGCCGCGCCGGCGACGCGGGCCGCGGCCATCGCGACGGCGGTCGGCCCGAGCCCCGCGCCGATCGCGACGTTCAGGAAGAAGCTGATCGCCATCGCGAGGCCCCGCGATCGCTGCGGGACGAGGTCGAGAATCGCCGAAAATCCGGCAGCGGTCACGATGCCGGACAGCGCGAAATACGCCGGCACGGCAGCCATCACGACCGAGAACCGCGGCGAGACCATCAGCCCGCCGATCGGCAGGATCGCAGTGCCGGCGAGCATGCAGACGCCGAGCTTGTGCGCGGTGCCGCCGCGCGCTGCGACGCGGTCCGCGAGCCAGCCGCCGAGCAGCACGCCGACACCGAATGCGATCGTCAGGAACAGGCCGAGCTGCAGGCCGACCTCGGCCGCGTCGCGGTGGAACTCGCGGATCAGCAGCGTCGGCGCCCAGGCGCCGACCGCGTTGTCGACCAACGAGGCGGCAGCCACCACGACGTAGATCGGCGCGACGCGTAGCAGGCCGCGGCCGGCCGTGGCGCCGAGGCCCGACTCGCGCGTCCCCCCGATGACGGCGGCCGCGCCACGCCGCACGGGCTCGCGGATCGCGAAGATCGCGGCCGTCCAGAGGAGTCCGGGCACGCCGATCAGGATCAGCACGAGCCGCCAGGCCGCTAGCGGCGCGAGCGGCGTCCCCGCGAACACGCCGGCCTCGACCGCCCGGAGCACGCCGCCGCCGATCAGGATAGAGGCGCCGATCCCGATCGCGATCCCGCTGAGAAACGCACCGACCGCCGTCCCGCGCCGCGACGGCGGAAAGATGTCGCTGATCAGCGAAATCGCGGCCGGCGACAGCACCGCCTCGCCGAGTCCGACGACGACGCGGCTGGCGAACAACTCGTCGAAGTCACGGGACAGCCCGCAGGCGATGGTGCCGAGGCTCCAGACGGCGACACCGGCGACGATCAAGTTACGTCTCGAGACCCGGTCGGCCAGCCAGCCGAGCGGAAGTCCCGCGACCCCGTAGACGATCGCGAACGCGGTGCCGAGCAGCAGGCTCATCCGCGTGTCGCCGATCGCCAGATCGCGTCGGATCGGATCGACCAGCAGACTCAGCACCTGCCGGTCGGTGTAGGAAACGATCGCCGTACCGATCAGGATCGCGACGACCGTCCACGCGTAAGCACGCGGTGGATAGCCGCCGTCGCCGCCGTCTGCTACCGCTTCGACCACGCCCTGTGCATCAGAACTTCACGGACAGATCGAGCCCATAGGTGCGGGGCTGGTTCGTCGCGACCCGGTTCAGGATCGAGATGTTCGCGGACAGCGCACCGGTGTCGGACAGGTACGCCTTCTTGTTCGTGAGGTTGTCGACGAACACGGTCGCGGTCCACCCATCGCTCTCGACGCCGGCGCGAGCGCCGACCAGATCGTACGACGGCAGCGTGTTGCGCGTGAAGGTGATGTCCTGGACCGAGCCGTAGTAACTGTTGGTCGCCCGCGCGACGAACGCGAGCGCATCGCGCAGCGGCCGGCGGTACGCGAGGCTCGTATTAGCGGTCCACTGCGGAACGTCGAGCAGTCGGTCGCCGGCGACGACACCGGCCGCCGGCACCGTGGTCGAGTTGGTCGCATGCGTGTAGCCGAAGTTCTGCGAGACCAGCCATCCCCCGGTCAGCTCGACCTCGGCCTCGACCTCGGCGCCGTAGGCCTTCGCCTTGCCGGCGTTGGTCGTGAACTTGTAGCCGCAGCCCGGCGCGACCTCCTGTTGCACGTCGTTCCACAGCTCGTAGTAGACGTCGCCGTTCAGCGAGGCGCGCCGATCGAACAGTCGCGCCTTCTCGCCGAGTTCATAGCTCCAGACGCTGTCCGGGCCGAACTGGGTCGGCGCCGGCGAGCACGGCGGCGGGATCGGCGAATTCGGCCCGCCGGGCCGGAATCCCTTTGCGATGTTCGCGTACACCGTCAGGTCGCCGTTCGGGATGTACGCGAGGTTGATCTTCGGCGTGACGCCGGAGTTCGCGGCGAGGCCGTGGAGCGTCGCGCTCGTCCCGTTCGCAGAGATCCCGCTGACGCTGGTCGCGGAACCGCTGTGATAGGTGAAGTAGCGTGCCCCCAGTGTCGCCTTCAGATGGTCGGGCAGTCGATATGAGGCCTCGCCGAACAACGCGTACTGGTCGACGCCGAGCGCACGGTGATTGTCCGCGAGATTGTTGGTGCCGAACAGCGCGGTGAAGCCGTCGTAGTACGAGTAGACGTGCGAGGTCGCGCGGAAGCCCGCGTAGTAGCCCCCGATCAACCACTGGAACGGCCCGTGCCCGGTCGACGCGACACGCAGCTCCTCGCTCACCTGTCGAGAGTAGTCGTCCTCGGAAATCGAGCCCGCGCCCAGGCCGCCGGCGGCCGTCGAGAACGGGAAGTTTGCCGGCGGGCCCAGGAAGCCGCCGATGTAGAATTGCATCGCCTCGGAGATGTCCTGGGTCTGAACCTGGCGGCGAGTCCAGCTCGAGGTCGCCGAGATCACCTGGAAGCCGTCGAAGTCGTATTTCAGATCGAGCGTCGCCAGGTTGAACACGTCCTGGAACGGCTCGGCCACGTTGAACGGCTGATAGTGCACCTCGTCGCCCGGCGGCACGTCGATCGTGTTCGGGCCACCCTGGTGGATGCTCTGATAGAACACGCCGGCCTTCACGCTGAAGCGGTCGGTCGGCCTCACCAGCAGCGTCGCCCGGCCGCCCTTCAAATCCTCCCAGTTCGAATGCTTGATCTGCTGCACGATGGGCGCGGCGCGTACGTCGCCGCGCTGCGTGCTGTTGTCGACCTCCAGCGGGAACGGGTTCAGCACGTCGCGGTCGATCCAACCGGAGACGTGCTTGTCGGTGGCGACGAGACGCAGTGCGGCGCGCGACCACAGCGGCAGGTTGAGCATGCCGTTGAGCGTGTGGTTGAAGCCGCCGCCGTCGGTACCGGAGCCGATCAGCTCCGCACTGGCCGCGAACCGACCCGGATCCGGCGCGTTGGTCACGAGCTTCACCGTACCGCCCATCGATCCGGCGCCATAGAGGGTACCCTGCGGTCCGCGCAGCACTTCGATCCGATTCAGGTCGTAGAGATCCGGATCGACCACGACCTTGCCGTTTTGCGCCATCGCCGGCGGCGTCAGCGCGGTTTCATCCAGGTAGAACCCGACCGTCGGCGACTCGCCCCCGGTCGACGTAAGTCCGCGCATTTCGAACTCGGTCTGACCCGGTCCCGCGGTCTTGAAGGACAATCCGGGCACCTGCTGGGCGACGGCGAGCATGCTCGTCAGCCCAGCAGCCTGCAGGTCGGCGCCGCTGATCGCCGTGATGCTGATCGGGGTCTTCTGAACCGTCGAGCGACGCTTCTCCGCGGTGACCACGATCTGGCGGAGTTCGCCGGTCGGGGCGTCGGCCGCAGCCGAGCCGCCGGTCGCCGGCTGCGCCGCGGCGGTGCCGGCCCACGCCACGACCGCGGCCGTGGCGAAGGCCGCGATCGTCCGCGCAAGCCTGGAGGAAGCCGCCCGAGCGGCCCGTGCATCCCCGATCATCGTTGCTTCTCCCCGGGACGAACGCTGCGTCCCCTTGGTTTCAGGCCGATTATGGTCTAAGCGAGACGCGTCTGCATCCGCACCTTGCGGCCGTGGTGCTAACGGCCTCCGCCAGCGACCGAGCCGCCATCCGGTGCGGCATTCAGCGCGTACTTCATGATCCGGCCATGGCGCCCGTCGCGGTCGCGCTCGAGCGCGTAGACGTCCCCATCCGGGCCGCGCCGACGGGCCGTGATCGCGGCGATCGCCGCGCGGTCCGAGTCGGCGAGGCGCAGTGTCGCCGCGCGCTCGTGCGCCGGCAGGTGGGCGACGCCCGTCGCACCGACGATCGCCGCGGCGACCTGATCCCGGTCGAGGATCGCGCGCGTCGCGACGCTCGCGATGTCGCTGTCCCGGCGGGCGGCGATTTGCGCCAGCACCGTGAGCAACTCCTGGAACAACGGCCAACCGCCGAAGTCCTCGATGATCAACCGATACTTGACCAGCGACCGATTCGCGAGCTCGCCGCGCGGCTCGGCCGCGCCCAGCCATCGCTCGGAGAGAAAGCCGCCGGCAACCGTGCCGTAGCACAGCAGCGCGATGCCGTGCTCGCGGCAGAACCCGACCATGCGCCGGGCGGGTCGATCGTCGAGCAGCGAGTATTGAACCTGATGCGCGACGACCGGCACGCCCGCGGCGACGATCTCGGCGAGGTGCGTCGTGGCGAAGTTCGTCGCGCCGATCCGCGCGATCTTGCCCGCCCGACGCATTCGATCGAGGTGCGTCGCGATCTCGACGTGGCGCGGGACCGCGTAGTCCCACCAGTGGAATTGCACGAGATCGAGCCGCTCGACGCCGAGCCGATCGAGCGAGCGGTCGATGATGCGCTCGACGTACCGGCCATCGACCGTCGCGAGATCCGGGAGATCGGGGACGAATTTCGTGTGGACCTGGAGTCGCCGGGCGAGTGCGGGGTGTTCGCGCCGGAAGCGGCCGATCAACTCCTCGACACCGGTGTAGATGTCGGCGCAGTCGAAGGTCGTGACGCCCGCCTCGAGGAAGGCGGCCATGTCCGAGACCGCTTGCGCAGGGTCGACCGTCCCGTGGCCGCCGGCCAGATGCCAGCCGCCCTTGATGATCCGCGAAATCGAATAGCCATCGGCGAAGACATGGCGAGGGATCACCGCGGCGCTTCCGGGTCGCGACAGCCGGCCGCACGCACCGCCGTCACGTCCGCGCGTCGGAAACGACGCAACCCAGTCCGGGTGATCCGGAACCGCGTCGGACAATTCGGATCGGGACAGGCGACCTCCATGTCGGTTGCCATCCAGTCGTGCGGGTCGAGGGGCCGTTGCTTCGCGGGCAGCAACGGCAACAACGTGGCCAGTGAATAGATCGAGAATCCCTGGCCGGGAGGCAGTCGCAACATCTCGCCGTGAAGCTCGAAGTGATCGCCGGGGCGCGCACCGCAATAGATCTTCGCGCCCGGCGGCGCAACCACCTCGACCTTCAGGTCGTATAGCTCGAACGTGCCGTCATCGCTCGTGCCCGGGTCGCTCATCGGCTCTCCTGCGTGGCGCCGGAACTCTTCGCGAAGGTGCTTTTGCAATACAAGCCGTTGATATTCAAGGAAATTATTGGAATTTGGCTCGGTGTCTCGATGGTCGAATCGACGCGAACCACTGGTGCGACGCTCAAATGTCCAGATTCGCGACCTGGAGCGCGTTCTTCTCAATGAACTCGCGGCGCGGCTCGACGGCATCGCCCATCAACGTCGTGAAGATATCATCGGCGGCGACCGCGTCCTCGATCCGCACCTGCATCAGACGACGGCTGTCCGGATTGATCGTCGTATCCCACAATTGGTTCGCGTTCATCTCGCCGAGGCCCTTGTAGCGCTGGATACTTTGGCCTTTCTTCGCTTCCTCGAACAGCCAGGTCATCGCTTCCTTGAAACTCGCAACCCGCCGGCGTTCGCCGCCTCGCTCGACGTAGGCGCCTTCGCCGATCAAGTCCGCGAGAGTTTCGGCAAGCTCGGCGATCCGCCGGTACTCGGCCGAGTCGAAGAACTCGCGTGGCACGTGCCGCTCGGTGGTGAGGCCGTGCTCGATGCGCTGCAGCGTGAGGCGATGCCCGCTGGCGGGCGCCGGGTCGACGGATGCACGATACCGGCGCGAATGATCGTTCAGCCCGTTCAGCCGTTCCTCGAGCCACGTCGCCCATGCACGCAGCGCGTCGATCCGGTCGAACGCCTCCAGGGATACCTTCGGCAAGTACAAGAGCTGATCCAGAAAACGCTCATCGTAGCGCCGTGCCCAGCGGCGATTGATCGCTTGTACTTCGACGTATCGTCGCGCGAGCGCTTCGAGCGCCGCGCCCGATAACGGCGGCGCGGCCTCGGTCACGTGCAGCGCGGCATCCTCGATCGCGCTGTTCAACAACAACGCGTTGAGTTCGACGTCGTCCTTCACGTAGTGCTCTTGCTTGCCTTTCTTGACCTTGTAGAGCGGCGGCTGCGCGATATACACGTGGCCGCGCTCGATCAAGACCGGCATCTGGCGATAGAAAAAAGTCAGCAGCAGCGTACGAATGTGCGAACCGTCGACGTCGGCGTCCGTCATGATGATGATCCGGTGATACCGGAGCTTGTCGACGTCGAAATCTTCGCGACCGATCCCGCAGCCGAGCGCGGTGATCAGCGTCCCAACCTCGGCTGAGGACAGCATCTTGTCGAAACGGGCTTTCTCGACGTTCAAGATCTTGCCTTTCAAAGGCAGGATCGCCTGGGTACGGCGGTCACGTCCTTGTTTCGCCGAGCCGCCGGCGGAGTCGCCCTCGACCAGGAACAACTCCGAGAGCGCCGGATCCTTTTCCTGGCAATCGGCGAGTTTCCCCGGCAAGCCCGCGATGTCCAACGCGCCCTTGCGGCGGGTCATTTCACGCGCCTTGCGGGCCGCCTCGCGGGCATAAGCCGCCTCGAGGATCTTGTTGACGATCGTTCGCGCTTCTTGCGGATGTTCGAGCAGAAATTCCTCGAGACGCGCGGCGACCGTGGATTCCACGACGCCCTTGACCTCCGATGAGACCAGTTTGTCTTTCGTCTGCGAGGAGAACTTGGGGTCCGGAAGCTTGACCGACAGGATCGCGGTCAAACCTTCGCGAGCATCGTCACCGGTCGTCGCAACCTTGTCCTTCTTGGCCGCGAGCTCCCGTTCGATGTAAAGGTTCAAGGTCCGGGTCAGCGCCGCGCGATATCCGGCCAAGTGGGTACCGCCATCCTTTTGTGGGATGTTATTGGTGTAGCAGTACATGCTCTCCTGATACGAGTCGTTCCATTGCATCGCAACTTCCACCTGGATGTTGCCTTCGCGCGCCTGGAACCACAGGATGGAATCGTGAATCGGTGTCTTGCT